>NZ_BAAHXB010000001.1:0-171154 GCF_054657215.1 Endothiovibrio diazotrophicus | reverse complement strand
ACCTAGGTGGTGGATGCCAGATCAGAGATTGAGACGATCAAATTCGTCCTTCAGTAGAACGAATAGCGCTCACTGGGAGGGCATCAACGGAGACGCCATCAACGGTTTCGACCGCGCGCGAAAACGAGCCGGGTCGTTGGGCGTCTACCGTACTATCAACTCCCGCGAGCGCGTCCATTGGACTACGCACCCCTGCACTACCTCGTTGCAGGACGTGGGTATATATTTGAGTGGTCTTCACGTCATTGTGCCCCATCAACTCCTGAACCGTACGGATATCGTAACCGGACTCCAGCAAGTGAGTAGCGAAGCTATGTCGAAGGGTGTGAGGCGTCGCCCTCTTGCGTATTCGGGCACTGCGCACCGCTTGCTTGAACGCTTTCTGGACCGGACTTGGATCCATATGGTGGCGCTTCTCACGCCCGGACATCGGATCGATCGCGCGGTTGAGCGAGGGAAACAGATACCACCACCCCGCCTCGAACGGCGCGTTCGGGTATTTCCGTTCCAACGCATCAGGCAGCGACACCTCGCCGAATCCATCGTGGAGGTCGGACTCCCGCACCCGCTCCGCTTCGCCGATCTGATCCCGTACCGCCACGACGAGCGAATCCGGCAGCGGCACGAATCGGTCCTTTCCTCCCTTGCCGTGGCGCACCACGAGCTGGCGGTATCCGAAATCGACATCCTGAAGCCTCAGCCGCAGGCACTCCATAACCCGAAGTCCCGCCCCGTACATCAGGCTCGCCATCAACCAATAGCGGCCCCGCAGCCGGGAGAGTACGGCCGCCACCTCCTTTCGGGTCAGTACCACCGGCACCCGCTCCGGACGCTTCGCCCGCACCACGTCGTCAAGCCAGTCGAGCTGGATCTCCAGGACCTTCTGGTACAGAAAGAGCAGCGCGCTGAGCGCCTGATTCTGGGTAGAAGCCGCGACGTGCCGCTCCGTGGCGAGGTAGGAGAGAAATCGTTCCACCTCCGGTTTTCCCATCTCCCGAGGATGGCGCATCCCAGAAAAGCGGATGTAGAAGCGAATCCAATAGAGGTAAGACTGCTCGGTGCTGTAGCTATAGTGCAGCATACGCAAATGGTCCCGTACCTGCTGGAGCAGGCGGGGCGATTGTCGGTGGTTGACGACGGACTCCATGCGGCGCACCTCGAACATGCTGGTTTTTCATACACCATACATTCAAGTACAGCTACACGAAAAGCGCAAGCGCTGCGTCGTCTATTTCTCCAGCCTGGTAAGCATCCTGTTGTTTTTTGGAATATTTTCAAGAAAGCCAAAAGGGGTTTTATGCGGCTGGTATTCCAATCCGCGAAATATGCCGCTAAGCAGCGGCATAGCGTCCCTGGAGAATCCCTTGAATGTGGCAATCAAGCATGTGTAACTAAAGGTAATTTTTGGAATACTTGGCGATTATGGTGGCTTTGTGCCGCCGATAATGCTTTGAATTGTAGTTAGCGCCCAAAGACCAATTCCTGTCAAAATGTTAACCGGAGATTCAAATGAAGAGCACTTTTCGTAAGGCAATAAGCTTTTACTTGCCTTTCCTCACGTTTTTAGCGCTTGTGGGATGCGGGGACCAACAACAACCGTCAACTACGGCAACATCACAAACTGAGTCAGTAAGAGTTGCGTACCTCCCTATAATCCCCGATCTTCCGATTTTTGTAGCCCACGAACGTGGGTTATTTGAGAAACATGGTTTAAGACCCACTTTAAAAAAAGTCGCTGGAAGCGGTAACCAAGTGTTAGAAACTCTCGCCAGGGGGGATGCTGATTTTGCCTACTTGGCTTACTCTACTGTCCTAGAGGGAGAACTTCAGGCACCTGGAAGTTTTATGGTTCTTCAGCACAATATTGACTCCAACGAATACCCTGGATTATATGCGCTAATAGTTTCACCCAAGTCGGGGATCAGTTCTGTTCATGATCTAAGAAATAGAACAATTGGTACATTTCCTGGGGCGGCAATGCTTGTGCTTACCAAATTAATGCTGTCAGCAGAGGGCATTCAGCCCGGGCCAGAAGCTAGAATTGTCCAGCTTGCGCCCCCTGCACAGGTATCTGCATTGCAAACAGGCCAAGTTGATGCTCTTCTCGCTCTGGAGCCAATCGGTGCGCTAGCCGTTAACGCTGGCGTAGGAGCTTATGCCGATCATTGGCCGCTTACTCCTCGTGTGTCTCCACTAATTCCCACAGGTGGCTCCGTTGTTATGAAAGAGGCGTATAAAACACGTAGAGACTATGTGCTAAATATCGCTACTGCAATCGATGAGGCAATTGACTTCATTCGTCAGCACCCTGAAATGATGTCGGAGTACTATGTAAAGTACTGCGATGTCCCTGAAACGGTCGCAAAGAAACTACCGGTTCTGCACTTCTGGAAGAGTACGGAGATAGAGGTAGAAGCTGCACAAGCATACGCAAATCTTTTGGCAAATGAAGGTGTCTTGGCTAGACCAATCAATGTTTCAGCCATGTATATGCGCGCACCATGATTATTACCAACAATGCATTGGAGGCGGTCAATCTGTCTGCTGTTTTTGATAATCGAGTCATATTCGCCAATATCGATCTTTCCGTAAACCGAGGTGAGGTTGTTTCTATACTGGGAGCAAACGGCGTTGGAAAAACTACTCTGCTGCGTACGCTCGCTGGCTTGCCTCTGTTAAGACAACAGAAGACAAATGGCGAACTGCGACGTCATGTTTCATTTGCGTTCGTCCATCAACAATACCAAGCATCACTTCTTCCATGGTATTCCGCCCGCCGAAACATTCTTTTGGGAACGGAGTTCACGAAATCAAATAAGTTAGCGAAGCCTGAATACTTAGAGGAAAAACTTGCTGAATACGGTTTTGGTGGTCGTTTGCCACTTGATCGCCGACCTGAACAACTTAGCGGAGGACAAAGACAAATGGTCGCATTAGGAAGAGCGCTTATACTAGAGCCTGAATTACTTTTTTTGGACGAACCGATATCCGCTTTAGATAAGAATGTGCAAATAGACTTTGCTATGAATTTACGGCGGTCCACTAAAGAAAACAAACGAGCCGTGCTTGCTGTGCTTCATGATGTACACTTGGCAGCATTTTTATCTGATCGCTGTATAGCTTTGTCGGGAAATCCCGCCGGGGTCGCACTGGATATTCGATTAGACGAAAAACATAGAGAAGACATTACAGAGTTTCTTGCTCAGAAAAAAACACAAACAGACATATCTCTTCTCGCCGAAGCGATATATTCTTGATTGAGGAAGAAGGTAGCAATGAGTGATAACTACACGGCCTGGGGGCTTGTCGCTGGAAATGATGCATTTTATGCAGAGTCGCTTGGCTATCTATACCTTTTTTTGGCCGAAGGAATACTAAAGCATCTAAAGGATGATAGCATAGAGGAAGCATTGATCCTTAATTTTCATGTTGGGCTTCGTTGCTCTGGTGAATTCAAAATCAAGAGCGTCGCAGGATCTGATGAAAAGATAAGGATTCCTTTTGATATTTCTCTTTCAAATCCGTCCGGTACTTTAGTAGCGAATAGTAGCGATTTTCGTCCTAGCTTAATTTCAATGATAGCGGAACGTTTAGGAGGGAGATCGCTCAAGCTGGGTGTATGTTCCGCAGCCGTGGTAACAGAGGCGTATAGGGATGTAGCCAGGAATTCAGGGAAGATGGCGAAGTTTATGTGCTTGGACTATTCACCAGGGTACTGCCTTAGCGGACCGCAGTTTGAAAAGTCAGTAATGCGGCGACTACAAGAATTGGCGGCACAGAATATTGAACCTCATTTGTTTCATAGTGCATCAGATTTGCCTCTAACTGTATTATACCTAAAGTTCTCTAAGCCTATACTGCCTTTGGCCCCTTATGCTAATGTTGAGCCAGACCACGACGCATCCAAAATCACAGAAATACTTGCTACAGGTATTTATGAACCGCGAAATCCAACCGATGTACTACAGGAAGGAGGCGATATAGAGATTCCAACGCAAATACTAGTTGCTAGAGGACACCAGGGAAATAGTAAGATTTCTCGTCAAATTACAAGTTTACGCAAGATGTACGAGGCCCATCTAACCCGATCTTCGGTTCCATTAGCTGGCGTCGGCATGGATGTGTCGGCCCCGCACAAGACAAGAATATTTTTTGTGCACCAGAATAGACCTCGTGATTGCAAAGTAGCAGAGCGCATAAAGGATTTAATCGCGGGACATAGCGCAAATCATGATCTTGAAGTTCAAGTTGTTGGAGGGTTAGATGAGGATACATGGCAGCACGGCCAGACTTTTTACGCTAAGCTACAAGAATGGGTTCAAGCATGTGACTACGCGATAGTTCTGCTCCCGGTAAACGGTGGGCGGTATAACGTACCATATGAACTTGGCCTTTTTCAGCAAAGATATATAGGAAATTACAAAAAACCCAGTGCTAGAGCAATATTAATTGCAAACTCCGAGTCTATCCCAGACAAGTTCAGCGACTATTCTGGTGTATTTGTAATATCGCGAGAACAAGAAGTGGAATCATGGGATGCAGAGGGAAGCGAATTATTTGCAAAGCTCGCGTCACATATACCTTTTTTGGAGGCATAATCTTGCGAAACTATACTGGCAATTATATTGGCATTTCGCTGATTATAGGCGGGTTGCTAGCACTGGAATTTATGAATGTTACCTCTACTTGGGCTCGCCTTGTCTTTCCACGCCCAATAGCCGTGACCGAAGAGCTTTACGTTGCGCTTTACCCATCAGACCAATCTGCTCTCGGCGATATCGCGATCACTTTAGGTCGGATCGTTACTGGATTGCTGCTAGGGTCGTTAATAGCCGTACCCCTGGGATTATCAGCCGGCGTATTGGGTAAAGCTTTTGGCAGTCTCCGTGCTATCGTGGATTTTTTACGATCAATACCGCAAATTGCATTATTCCCGATATTTGCATTACTTTTTGGTATCGATAATTTTGGAAAAATTATGATGGCTACGGTATCGAGTTTTTTAATTGTATTTGTAGCTGCAGCTGACGGTGCTACCTATGGTGTTCAGGAGCGCCATGAAACGATGGAATGGATGGGCGCAACATCTTGGGAGCGATTTATTCATCTTACATTCCCGCAAAGTCTTCCTGCTATAGGAGTAGGCATTAGAATCGCGGGGTCAGTCGCGGTTATTGTAGTTTTGGTAGCAGAAATGTTGTATGGCACACTGGATGGAATTGGTTATCGCTTATATTTAGCTCAATTAGGATACCGGGTTGATGAAATGTGGGCCTATATAATGGTAATTGGGCTTCTTGGAATGACGATTAACTGGCTATTATCGTATCTACAAGCAAGCCTAGTCCCTTGGGATCGTATTTCTTCACATGGCTGATTAGAACTTTGATTATCACGGGGAATAAAATGAATGATCTTTTGCCGAAGTCCATAGTTACATTTCCTGGCGGTTACGTTCAAATATTCAATCCGCGATATCCAATTCGGAAGGTGTGGAGCGACGTATTGCACCTTGATCCAAGATCGGTTTTGCCAGCGCACATCCATGCAGAAACGTCATCGTTACTTATATGTATAAATGGAGCCGGCGAAATTGGAGTTGATGGGAATAAGGTCCTATTAAAAAAGGGGAGCTGTGTTTTTATCCCGGCAAGGTCGGTTCATTACGTTAAATCCTCAGAAACACAATCTTTGGAATGCATATCGATAAACGAAGGAATTATTAGGCCGGGAAATGGTACCGACCTTCAATTCCTAGATGACGGAGGACAAGAAAAAGAGGGATGGGATGATTTCTCAAATACATGTTCTTTGCGCTCGAAAGAATTACAGAGCTACCTGATGAATTATTCCGGTTTGTTTGCATTTGATTTAAAACTCGAAGAGTAACAGTATGCCAAAAAATTGCGCTAACAAAACCATCCAGCGGACGCGCCAAAGGCGCGCGCCGCTGATGGTTGGCGTTGGGCTTGCAGGGAAGGTTGACGAAGTGTAGCCAGGGGGCTACAGTATGGCCATGGTGGAGATTCGCAAAACGGATGTCTATGCCAAGTGGCTCAATGGGCTGAGGGATATTCGGGCGCGTGCCCGTGTTCTCGTGAGAGTTGAACGCTTGGCGGCAGGAAATCCAGGAGACGCCGAACCCGTCGGAGAAGGAGTCTCTGAATTGCGAATCAACTATGGCCCCGGCTATCGGGTCTACTACAAACAGCAAGGAAGAGAGCTGGTGATCTTATTGGCTGGTGGTGACAAAGGCAGCCAATCGAGGGACATCAAGACGGCTCTACGGCTTGCTCGTAATCTGTAGGAATTCTCTCCATGAAGAAGACAGCAACTTCCCGCTACGACGTTGCCGAGCATCTGCGTACTCCCGAAGAAATGGCCGCTTACCTGGAAGCATGCCTGGAAGAAGCAGGCGGTGATGCCGCGTTTATAGCAAAAGCTCTTGGAGATATTGCGCGTGCTAAGGGTATGTCGCAAGTCGCTCGTGATGCAGGCGTGTCGCGGGAAAGCCTTTACAAAGCGCTTTCTGGTGAAAGATCTCCCAGCTTTGACACGATTCTCAAGGTGGTGGCGGCGCTAGGTATTAGGCTTCATGCCGAACCATCCTATATCGTGAACCATGCCCAACAAGGTGCTCCAACCGACGCTTGTCCGTAGCGCGGTTGAGTGCTGGCGTTGAGCCCTGTCACCACGAAATGCCCAACCTACTCCTCCCCCTCCCTCTCCGCCAAATACTCCTCCCACGCAAGAATCGCCGCCCCGAACGCCGTCGTGGTCTGCGGCTGCTCCGGCACCACCAGCTCCCGCTGCAACTCATCCTCGATCGCGGCGACCAGCCCGCGGTTGAGCGCCGGCCCGCCGTCGAAATAGACCCGCTCCTCGATCCCCACCCGTTTGGCCAGGCGCACCGTGCGCTTGGCGATGGAGAAGTGGATGCCGGCGACGATCGCCTCCTTGGCGTGGCCGCCGGCGAGCAGGCCGATGATCTCCGATTCGGCGAACACCGTGCAGGTACTGTTGATGGTGAGCGGCGCCTCGGAGCCGTTGAAGTGGTAGTCGCCCAGCTCTTCGAGGTCGATCTCCAGGTTGCGCGCGGCGACGTCGAGGAAGCGGCCGGTGCCGGCGGCGCACTTGTCGTTCATGGCGAAGTTGGCGACGTGGCCGTCGGCGTCGATGCGGATCGCCTTGGAGTCCTGGCCGCCGATGTTGATGATGGTCTGCACCCCGCCGAACGCCTTGCCCGCCTCGTGGGCGCCGATGGCGTTGGCGGTGATCTCGCTGATCGAGTCGTCGGCCTCCTTGAACAGCTTGCGGCCGTAGCCGGTGGCGATCAGGTACTTCACCTGTTCGCGCGCGACGCCGCTCTGCTCCAGCAGCCGCGCCAGCGCCTCCTTGGCGTTGCGCTGGAACAGGCTGCCGGAGGCGGTGACGTGGCTGCCGACCCGTTCCCCGCGCTCGTTGACCAGGGCGGCCTTGATCGCGGTGGAGCCGATGTCGAGTCCGGCGAAATAGTTCATGGGCGCCTCCTGCGGCGGGTCTTGATCGATTCGAGAAAGGCCTCGACGCGGTTGGCCGAGCAGGTCTCGTCGGCCACCACCACCCCGCCCGACTCCTCGATCAGCAGCGGCAGCTTGAGGTTGGGGAAGATCGACGGCGAGCCGGTGAAGAGGATCCGCGGCGCCTTGCGCTGGGCGGCCTGGAAGCCCGCCTCCCGGCGCGCGGCGAGCTCGGCGTTGAGCCGCTCCACGGCGTCAGTCCAATTCTCTATATTGTCGAAGAAGAAGGCGTTGGTGACCAGGAAGGCGTCCTTGCCGAGGAACGGCGCGGGGGCGGCGCGGCGCAGCTCGTGGAGCCGGCGGAAGGCGGCGCGGGCGCGGGCGGTGCGCGCCATCGCGGCCTTCAGCCCGGCGCGGGTGAGGCGGCGGCCGGTGGCCTCGCTGAGCCGTTCGGCGAGCTGGTGGATCGAGTCGCGCCAGTAGAGGCGCGCCGCCTCGCTCTCCTTGCCCGGCGGCACCCTCACCGAGCCGCAGGCGGTAGAGGAACACCCCGAAGCCGAGCGCCACCACCACCGCGATCACGGTGAGGAAGGCGGGCTGCTTGGCCGCCCACTCCCGGGCGGAGGGGTGGTAGGTGAGGGGCCGGGTCATGCGGTAGTGGACCCGTTGATAGGGCTGTCCCGCCCACTCGCCCGTCGCCGCCAGCTCGCTCTCGGCGGTGACCAGCAGGCGGTACTTCACCCGGCGGCGCTGCTCGATGCCGACGTGGGCGGTGGTGGGGAGTTCGAAGCGGGCGAAGCCCTCGGCGTCCGTGCGCAGCCGCCGGCCCCAACCATCGGCGGTGAGCAGTTGCAGGGTGGCGTCGGCGGCGGGTTGGCGGTCACGGTAGACCTTCACCCCGGCGATGTCCCCGGCGTAGACGCAGCAGGAGACGTGGTGCTCGCGCTGCGGCTGCTGCAACACCAGCTCGAAGGGCAGCTCCTCCAGCGGCGGGCGACCGTATTTGGAATCGCTGGTGCGCCCGCGCACCTCCTGGAGCAGCGCCTCGCCCGGCGAGCCGCCGCTGTTGTAGAGGCGGTACTTGGCCAGCTCCACCTGGAGCACGCCGTCGCGCACCGTACGCTCCAGGTAGACCACCCAGTGGTGCCCCTTGCGCGGGGTGTCGAAGTGGAGCCAGCCGCGCTCGACACGGGCCGGCGCCACCGCGCCTTGGGAGTCGATCAGATAGGCCTCGACCGCCGACGGCGCGGCGAGGTGGAGCCGCCCCTCGGGGAACGTCCCCTCGACCACCCGCAGGCGCCCCTCCCCGCCGCCGGGCGGTGGCTTGGCGATCCAGATCGAGGCGGCGGCCAGCGGCGGCAGGGGCAGCAGGAACAGCGCCAGCAGGGCCCGCCGGCGGGCCACAGGGATTCCATGCATGGCCATACCGCTCAGAAGTCGATCGAGAGGTGGGCGCTGACCACCCGCCCCGGCGAGACGTAGTACTCGGTGTAGCCGCGGTCGAACAGGTCGTTGACCTCCAGACTGACCCGGTAGCCCTCGCCGAAGCTGCTGGCCAGGTTCAGGTCGACCAGGGTGTAGCCGTCATAGGGGGTGTTGTTGGTGTCGTCGGAGTAGCGCTTGCCGACGTGGCGCACGGTGGCCTTGGCGGAGAGGCCGGCGGGGTCGGCGTAGGTGAGGCCGAAGGCCCCCTTGTGGCGCGGCACGTCGGGCAGCCAGTTGCCCTCCAGCGCCGGATTGGGGTCGTAGCGCTCCACCGTCGAGCGGCTATAGGTGTAGTTGGCGAACAGCCCCCAACGGTCGTCGATGGCGTGGTGCAGCTCCGCCTCCAGCCCCGCGGTGGTCACCTCGCCGACGTTGCCTTTGCGGTAGCAGCGGGTGAAGGCGGGGTCGGTGCAGGCGACCGAGAGGGTCGAGATGAAATCCTCGGCGTCGTTGCGATAGAGGCTCAGCGAGAGATCGGTCGAACGGCCGAATCGCCGCTCCAGCCCCAGCTCGTAGGCGAGCACGCTCTCCGCGCCGAGGTTCGGGTTGGGGGCGTAGACGGTGGTGCCGGCGATGTAGGTGCGGTAGAGGTCGTAGAGGGTCGGTGCGCGGAACGCCTTGCCCACCGAGCCGCGCACGGTGGTCTCAGCGGTGAGCCGGTAGCTGGCGGCGAGCTTGGGATTGAACGAGGTGCTGGTATCCGTGGCGAAAGTACTCGCCGTCGGCGAGGCGAAGGTGTCGAAGCTGTAGCCGTCGTAGTTGTGCCAGTAGTCGTAGCGGCCACCGAGGTTGAGCACCAGCGCGTCATCGAGCAGGAACCACTCGTCCTGCAGGTAGAGCCCGGCGTAGCGCTGGCCGCCGGAGGTCTTGACCAGGCGGTTGCTGCCGTCGAAGTAGTGGTCCTCGCGGCTCACCTCCCCCTGGCGGAAATCGAGGCCGGTGGTGAGGATGTGGTCGCCGCCGACGGTGGCGAAGAGGGGGTGGGTGTATTGCAGGTTGCCGCCGAAGTTGTCCTGATCGCTGGCGCTGTCGGAGAGGGTCGAGGTGTAGCCGGTGCGCGAGTACGCCCGCACCCAAGTCTCGGCAACATCAGCGCCCCCCAGATGCGCTCAGGCAAGGCGCCGTCCGCCGGCCAGGGTCACCCCTGGTCAAGGACGGCAACACCGCATGAGCACATCTGAGGGGCGCCCTGCGGGCGAGCTGCTGGCCGGCCTTCTGCGGCGTTGCACGCTCTTGAAAGGGGGTGGCCCTTCCGGCGAGCGTGCGACTTGCAGAAGGCCGGCCAGCGACTCGCTGATATTGCCGAGACTTGGGTGCGGGCGTACTGGCTGACCGAGTCGTAGCCGCTCTCCTCCGACTTGCCGTAGAGGCTGAGCGAGAGCTCGCGGCCGTCGCCGAGGCGGCCGGTGAGCGAGCGGTTCTCCTGCTCGTAGGGGTTGTAGCCGGCGATCGCGTAGGTGCCGGTGCTCTGGTGGTGGTAGTAGTCGCCGCCCAGTTCGAGCGACGCGGCGTCGCCGAGGTCGAAGGTGACGCTGCCGCGCAGGTTCTCCTGCTCGCTCCCCTTGTCGATGGAGGTGGCCTTGCGGTCCTTGGCCTGCAGCGGGTCGTAGCCGTCGCTGCGCATCACGCTGCCGGAGAGGCGGTAGCCGAGGCGCCCGTCGGTACCGCTGACGGCGAGCGAACCGTCGCGGGTGTTCATGCCGCCGTAGCCGACCACCGCCCGCACCTGGCGCTCCGCGGTGGGCCGCTTGGTGAGGATGTTGATCACCCCGCCCATGGCGTTGGAGCCGTAGAGCGCGGAGCTGGCGCCGCGCACCACCTCGATGCGCCGGATATCCTCCACCGGGATCAGGTTCCACTCCACCCCGCCGTTGTAGACCTCGTTGACCGGCACCCCGTCGATCAGCAGCAGCGCGCGCGCCTCGGTGAGTCCGCCCATGCCGCGCAGGATCACCTTGTTGGAGGTGCCCACCGAGAGCGGGCCGATGCCGTGGCGCACGTCGACCCCCGCCAGCTCCTGGAGCAGCTCGTCGGCGCTGCGCGCGTTGGAGCGGGCGATCTCCTCGGCGGTGATCACCGAGACGCTGGCGGGGACGTCCGCCACCTCGCGCTCGGTACGCGTGGCGGTCACCACCACCGTCCCCAGGTCGACCGCCTCGGCGGCGGGGGCGGCGAACGGCAGGGCGGCGCAGAGCATCCACCCGACAGGGGATTTGACGGGAGGAGTGCGGGATAACGCGCACGTAATATATTTCCTACTCCTTATGTCGACATCTGCCGATACCCACCGACACCCGACGAACCCTGCGTAATGGAATAGCCACACAATTGCCAATCATTCTCAGTTGCATTTGTTGCTGAGGCGCCGTATAACAAAAATGGTGTGTGGCGGCACTGCGCTGCGAGGAACGCTCCATGCGCCATGGTGGATCGGCAACCGCGCAATTTGCCGGGCTGGAGTGAATTCCGGCACAGGTGCCTTCGTTGGCGGCGGATTACGCTGCGCTAATCCGCCCTACCCGGCTATCCGGCTGCGGGGCGCCGTGGATGCCGTTGCCGCCGGGTTTGGCGCCAAGTGCGCGGTGCCTTTCTCCTCCGCCTTCGATCTTCAGGAGCCCTTCCATGAACGCCCACGATTCGAGCCAATGGCAGCACAGCCACGACTTCGGCACCGCCGCCGAGGCGCGGGCCGAGCGGCGCACCCGCTGGGTGGTGGCGCTGACCCTGGTGATGATGGCCGGCGAGCTGCTGTTCGGCTGGATCACCGGTTCCATGGCGCTGCTCGCCGACGGCTGGCACATGGGCACCCATGCGCTGGCCCTCGGCCTCACCCTTTCCGCCTACGCCTTCGCCCGCCGCCGCGCCGACGACCGGCGCTACACCTTCGGCACCGGCAAGGTACCGTCGCTGGCCGGCTTCACCAGCGCCCTGCTGCTCGGCGCCGGCGCCATCGTGATGGCGGTGGAGTCGTTCAGCCGCCTCGTCGAGCCGGTGCCGATCCGCTACGGCGAGGCGATGGTGGTGGCGGCGCTCGGCCTCGCGGTCAACCTGCTCAGCGCCTGGCTACTCGGCCACGACCACGGCGACAGGCACGATCACCACCACGCCCATCACGACCACGACCATCACAGTCATAGTCACGCTCACCACGACCACAACCTGCGCGCCGCCTATCTGCACGTGCTGGCCGACGCCCTCACCTCGGTGCTGGCGATCGTCGCGCTGGCGGCAGGGATGCTCTGGGGGTGGGCGCAGCTCGACCCGTTGATGGGTCTCGTCGGCGCCGCGCTGGTCGGCTCGTGGGCCTGGGGGCTGCTGCGCGACAGCGCGCTGGTGCTGCTCGACGCGGGCGACCACCGGGCGCTGGCCGACGCCATCCACGAGGAGCTCAACGCGGCGGGCGACAGCGAGGTGGCCGATCTCCACCTGTGGCGGGTGGGCCCGCGCGGCCATGCCTGCATCCTCTCGGTGGTGACCCACTCGGAACGGAGTGCCGACGACTACCGCCGTCGGCTGGAACACATCGCCGGGATCTGCCACCTCACCATCGAGGTGCGCCACTGCCACGACCGGCGCTGTCTCGCGGCCTGAACGACAGGGAAACCCGTCGAGGTCCTTCTTCCGATTTCCGCGCATCAGAAAGGCTATGTCGGAGTTGGCTGTTGCGGCTACCCAAACGGTAGGAGCGGCCCTTAGGACCCGCGTGGGAGTGCAGCCGGCGACGCTCCGGCGTCGCGTCAAGCAGGCGGCAGGGCAATAGGATAGGGACGCTGGAGCGTCCGGGAGGCGTTCCCACGCTGGAGCGCGGGAACGATCGGATGACACCCTCTCCGCTCGCCCCCGCCGGCATATTTGAACACCGCCACTCCGCACCATCGCGGCCTTGGGGCCGCTCCTACAGGGATGGGGTAGCGATTGTCGAGGAGGGGGATCAGGGACGCCTCAGGCGCACCGCGGCGAGCGCGTCGTAGCTGCCGTCCGCCACCGGCCGGTAGCCCTCCACCCGGCCGCCCAGGGCGACCACCTGGGGCTCGTACCAGAGCGGCACGTAGGGCAACTCCTCCGCCAGATCGGCCTGCAACCGCCGGTAGAGGGGCGCCTGGGCCTCCAGGTCGGGCGCCGCTTCCGCCGCCTCGATCAGCCGGTCGGCCGCGCGGCTGCGGAAACGCCCGCGGTTGGCCCCGGCGGGAGGCACCGAGGCGCTGTGGAAGACGTAGCGGAAGATGTCCGGCGTGCGCAGCCCGACCCAGCTGAGGGAGTAGAGCTGGAAGCGCCCCGCCTTGATGTCGCCGTAGAAGGCGCCCCAGTCGAAGCTGCGCACCTTCACCTCAACCCCCACCCGCGCCAGCTGATCCTGGATCACCGTCGCCAGCCGCACCCGGAACGGGTCGGCGGAGGTCTTGTACTCCAGGCGCAGCGGGCGGCCTGGCCCGTAGCCCGCCTGCGCCAACAGCCGCCGCGCCTCAGCCGGGTCGTAGGCGACGCCGTGGAGATCGGGATGACCCGCCCAATGCTCCGGCGGCAGCAGCGCGCCAGCGAGCCGCGCGCCGGGCAGCAGGTGACGCACGATCGCCTCGCGGTCGATGGCGTGGGCCACCGCCCGACGCACCAGCGGACGGCCGGTGTCGCCATCCTCCAGATTGAAGCCGAGGTAGGTGAAGTTGGCGCCGGGGCCGCGCAACAGCCGCACCCGCGGGTCGCGATCGAGGTAGTCGGCCAGCTCCGGCGGCAGGTCGTTCTGCAGCAGATCCACCTCGCCGCGCAGCAGCTTGAGCACCCGCACCGTGGGGTCCTTGACGGTGACGAAGTCGATCGCCTGACCGTCTTCGACGCGGCGCAGCCGCAGCCGCCCCTCGTCGGGCCAGTCGACCAAGGCCAGCGGCCCGCTGCCCATCGGCTGGCGGTTGAAGGGGTGGCCCGCCGTGGCCAGTGCCCGCGGCACGATGCCGAGCACCAGCAGCGCCGGGAACAGCGGATCGGGGCGCGACAGGTGGAACCGCAGTCGCTCCGCGTCGAGCCGCTCGATGCGCTCGATGTGGGCCAGGGCGAGGCGGTGGGGCGAGCCGTTGGCGGGATCGAGGACGAAGTCGTAGGTCGCCTTCACATCATCCGCGGTGAGCGGGGTGCCGTCATGGAAGGTGCGCGCCGGCCCCGGTTGCAGGGTGACCCGGTAGTCGGTGGGCGAGAGCCGCTCCCAGCGGGCCAGCGACGGCTGCGGCCGGGAGGCGTCGTCGAACTCCACCAGCCGGCGGTAGAGCAGGCGGTTGATCCGCTCCGAGGCGGCATCGGTGGCGAAACGCGGATCGAGGGTGACCGGCCCCTGGGAGAGGGCGAAGCGCAGGGCCGTATCGGGCGACGGCGCACAGGCGGTGAGCAGCGACAGCAGCAGGAGGATCGGCAGGAGACGCATCATGCGGCCATAGGATATCCGAAGCGGGAGTCCCGTATAATCCGCGCCATGAAACAACGCTCGATCCTCATCACCGGCTGCTCCAGCGGCATCGGTCTGTGCTGTGCCCGGGGCATGCAGGCCCGCGGCTGGCGGGTCTTCGCCACCGCGCGCAAGGCGGCGGACGTGGTGCGGCTGAACGGCGAGGGGCTGGAATCGCTGCAACTGGACCTCGACGACTCCGCCTCCATCGATGCGGCGGTGGAGGCGGTGTTCGAACGCACCGGCGGGACCCTCGACGCACTGTTCAACAACGGCGCCTACGGCCAGCCCGGCGCGGTGGAGGACCTCTCCCGCGAGGCGCTGCGGGCGCAGTTCGAGACCAACCTGTTCGGCACCCACGAACTCACCTGCCGGGTGCTGCCGGCGATGCGCCGCCAGGGCCACGGCCGGATCGTCCAGGACTCCTCGGTGCTCGGGCTGGTGGCGATGCCCTACCGCGGCGCCTACAACGCCACCAAGTTCGCCCTGGAGGGGCTCACCGACACCCTGCGCCTGGAGCTGCGGGGGAGCGGCATCCACTGCGCGCTGATCGAACCGGGCCCGATCCTCTCGCGCTTCCGCGCCAACGCCTTGGAGAAGTTCCGCGCCAACGTACCCATCGAAGGCAGCGCCCACGAGGAGTACTACCGCGGGGTGCTCGCACGCCTCAAGAAGGAAGGCCCCGCCGCCCCCTTCACCCTGCCGCCGGAGGCGGTGTTGGAGAAGCTGATCCACGCCGTCGAGAGCCGCCGCCCCAAGGCGCGCTACTACGTCACCTTCCCCACCTACCTGCTCGGCTACCTGCGGCGGGCCCTCTCCAGCGCCGCCATGGACCGTTTCCTCCACCTCCTCGGCGAGCGGGAGAACCGCGAATAGGGCGCCCCGCGGGCGCCGTCGGCATACCAGAACGGGAGGCGGTTTCGTTCGGCACGGCACCCGCGGGGCGCCCTATGCCGGGTCCGGGCGAACGGGGTGTGCCGACATGCGACGCGCACCGCCGTCCGACGAAAGCTCATGCCCCCTCTGAACGTTCCATCAACACACCAAGCATACGCAGGGCATCGCCCTCCTCCGCCCCCACCGACACCACCCGGCCGACCGTCTCCTCCAGCCCCACCGCCACCACCGGCAGTGACACCTCGCGCTCCAGCCGTTCCAACTCGGCGCGGATCAGCCGCCGCGGGAGCGCGCGGTCGACCCGCACCAGCAGGACACGGGCGTCCCCTCCGGCGATCAGCGGGGCGAAGGTCGCCGGCGACAGGGAGGCACCCAGATAGAGGGGGCGCCAGCCGCGGGTCTCGGCGGCGACGCAGAGCGTCAGCAGCTCCAGCTCCTCCCCCTCCCCGGCCAGGGCGACGGCGGCGAAGCGGGGGGCGTGGTGCTCGCTGCGACCGTGGGCGAGACGGGCGACCAGCTTGTTGCGCAGGATCAGACGCAACCAACGCTCGCGGGCCGCGCCCCCCACCTCCTCCCGCCTCGCCGCCGCCTCCGCCAGCAGCGGTCGCAGCAACTGCCGGGAGACGGTCTCCGGCGGATAGAGGGCCGCCAGCTCGTTGTAGAGGGCATCCAGCGCCTCCGGCCGCACCGCCTCCAGGGCGGCGAAAAATCGCTCGCGGGCGCGGCCCCATTCGTCCTCCACCCCGCCGCCCGCACCACCGGTCTCGGCGACCACCGGCTGCGTACCGCACACCTGACGGGCCGCCTCGCGGATCGCCATCCCTCCGGCGAGCAACGCATTCACCCGGTTGATCCGCTCCACATCCTGCGCACTGTAAAGGCGGTGCCCCTTGGCGGTGCGCTCGGGCCGGAGCAGGCCGTAGCGCCGTTCCCAGGCGCGCAGGGTGACCGGGTTGACCCCGGTGAGCTGGGCCACGATGCGGATCGGATAACGGGGGTCAGTGGCGTCCACAGGCGGCCTTTTGTATAGAAAAAAATATTTTTATTTGTACAAAATAAAAAAATAGCTATACCAGTATGAACGCTTTTACGGAGGAAACCACCATGAGTTCACCGGCACTCTCACTCCCCGCCGAACCCCGCTCCCGCGCGCTGAACGTCTCCTTTGCCCTGGAATGGGCGTCGGAGCGGATGCGTCACACCGAGGAGCGGGTGATCCCCAAGTACAACACCTGGCGCGACCTGCCCCCCACCGGGCTGGAGGCACTGCTCGCCGAGGGCGTAGCGGGAGACGGCGAGAGCTGCCGCTACCGTCCCGGCGAGCTGGCGCCCATCAGACATCCGCGGCTCACGGTGGAGGTCCCCGCGGCGCGCTTCAACCGAGGGCCGGGGCGAATCCCGCTGGAACCGCAGGTGGGGCGTTTCTATCCGCGCGGGATGATCGCCGGGGTGCGCGGCATTTTCTCCTCGGAGTACCAGCCGATGCGCCTGATCGAGGCCGATGGCGGACGGCTGCGCTTCGATCTCAACCACCCCCTCGCCGGGCGCGAGCTGACCCTGCGGGCGACCATCCACGAGGCCCGCGACCTGCCCCACGAGCACGGCGGCGCGTGCAATGACGTGGCCGCGCTGATGACCGGCTACGGCCCCGGGATGCAGGCGCGCCACGACGACCGCCCCACCCACTTCCTCGACGACTCCGCCCTGCGCCGCGGCGATGGGGGGGACGACGCCCGCTTCTACGCCGCGCCGCGGCTGGTCAGCCACCTCGACGCCACCGCACGGGCACGGCTGGCCGCGCGCATGGAGGGGCTGATACCGGCCGGCAGCCGGGTGCTCGATCTGATGAGCAGCATCGACAGCCACCTGCCCGACGGACTCACCGCCGCGGTGACCGGCCTCGGCATGAACGAGGAGGAGCTGGCCGCCAACCCACGCCTCGCCCGGCGGGTGGTCCACGACCTCAACGCGGAGCCGCGCCTGCCGTTCCCCGACGGCAGCTTCGACGTGCTCACCTGCCACCTCTCGGTGGAGTACCTGATCCGCCCGCTGGCGGTGTTCGAGGAGGCGGCGCGGGTGCTGCGTCCCGGCGGCCGGGTGGTGGTGAGCTTCTCCAACCGCTGGTTCCCGCCCAAGGCGATCCACCTCTGGACCCAGCTCCACGAGTTCGAGCGGATGGGACTGGTGGCGGAGTATCTGCTGGCCGGCGGGCGTTTCGAGGCGCTGGAGAGCTGGTCGCTACGCGGCCTGCCGCGGCCGCTGGACGACCGCCACATCCGCCGCTCACTCGACGCCGATCCGCTCTATCTGGTCAGCGGCGTGCGGCACAGAGAGAACCACTCTTTTGGCGATATCTGAGTTAGCGATTGCGACATTCATCGAATGTAGGAGCGGCCCCGAGGCCGCGATTGCCGACCGGGAAGTAGGTACTTGGCGGATGCAGGATGCGGAAGCCGGGCGCCATGTCCGTTGCAAACAGTTGCCAAATCGAGGCGCCTCACTCCGTCGTGATCGCGGCCGCTCCTACAGTGAAGCGCGGCGCTATCGATCGATCGCAACAAATAATTCGGACATCGCCATTTTCTTGACCGATCACCGATCGGTCACCGCCAACCTCGCCGCCAGGGCGACGAACACCCCGGAGAAGGCGCGCTGAATCCAGCGCACCGGCCCGGGCGAGTGGGCGAGGTGGTGGCGCACCCGGTCGGCCACCACCCCGTAAAGGGCGAACACCACCAGGGTCATCGCCATGAACAGCGCCCCCAACAGGAGCATATGGCCGAGCGGTGAGGCCGTACCGGCGGGGACGAACTGGGGCAGGAAGGCGAGAAAGAAGATCGAGAGCTTGGGATTGAGGATATTGATCAGGAAGGCGCGCAGCGCCACCGCGGCGCCGCTCCGTTCGGCCGACCGGCCGTCCAATTCCACCACCCCGCTCTCCCGCCACATCGCCCAGGCGAGGTAGGCCAGATAGGCGACGCCGAGAAACTTCACCGCCTGGAAGGCGACGGCGCTGGCGTGGAGGATTGCGGCCAGACCGAGCACGCTCGCCAACAGATGGGGAAGAATGCCGGCGGTACAGCCCAGCGCCGCAAACAGGCTGGCGCGCGTGCCGCGGGTCAGACCGACGGAGAGGGTGTAGAGGACGCCGGTACCTGGCAGCAACACGACGATCAACGAGGTAACCAGGAATTCGATGTTCATCACGGATTCTCCTCAGCAGGCTAGGTTCGAGCGATTTCGGCAACCTTTGCCCCGATCAACCGCTGGAGATCGGCCGGGGCCAGCTCGATCTCCAAACCGCGGCGGCCGGCGCTGACGAAGAGGGTCTCGAAGTGGAGGGCGCTGCGGTCGAGCAGTGCCGGCAGCCGCCGCTTCTGTCCCAAGGGGCTGATCCCACCCACCACATAGCCGGTGGCCCGCTCCGCCGCGGCGGCCTCCGCCAGCGCCGCCTTCTTCGCGCCGATCGCCGCGGCGAAGGCCTTCAGGTCGAGCTGCGCGCTCACCGGCACCACCGCCACCGCGAGCCGCCTCGAATCGCCGTCGAGGGCGGCCACCAGGGTCTTGAAGACCCGCTCGCGGGGAAGACCCAGGGCCTCGGCGGCCTCCTCGCCGAAGGCGCGCCGGGCCGGGTCGTGGGCGTACGAGTGGACCCGATGCGCCACCTTCGCCCGCTGGGCGGCGACCACCGCGGGGGTCATCGCGGCACCCTGTGCAGGGCGGCGGCGCGCGACGGGAGACGGGAACAGGGCATGATCGAATCGGCAACCATCAGGCCAGGCGCACCGAATACCCCTCCTCGTCGGCGTGGTCCTTGTCGCAGACCAACTCGATGAAGGTGATGTCGTCGCGCTGCTCGGCGTAGCCGATGTGGCGGGAGACGGTCTGGCGGATGTGCTCGACCATCCCCACCGCGAGCCCCTCGCGGATCAGCGCCTCCAGCCGCTCCTGGCCAAACATCCGCGGCTCCAGGTCCTCGGCCTCGATCAACCCGTCGGAGTAGAGATAGACCCGGTCCCCCTGGGAGACCGGCACCCGCTCCAGCTCCTTGCCCATGCCGTCGCCGGGCATCACCGCCAGCGGCAGGTTGCTCGACGGGACCCGCCGGATCTCGCCGTCCCCGGAGCGCACCAGGATATCCGGCAGGCCGCCGTTCCACACCGTCACCCCCATGCGCACGGTATTGAACTCGACCACCGCCATGGCGAGGAACAGGCCGGTGGGGAGCAGCTCCTTCAGCTTGCGGTTCATCACCGTCACCATGTCCTCGATGGGGAAGCCCATGGTGGTCATGTTCTGAAAAATGTCGCTCACCGGCAGGGCACCGATGGCCGCGGTCAGCCCGTGGCCGGTGAAGTCGCCGAGCAGGACGCGCTGATCGCCGTTGGGTTTCTGGCCGACCAGCACCAGATCGCCGGAGGCGACGCTCTGCGGCTGAAGGAAATAGTGGATGTTGGGCGCCTCGAAGCGGCGGTTGCCGGCGACGCTGTTGAAGATGTTCTCGGCGATCTGGTATTCGCGCTGCAACACCGCGCGATGGAATTCGAGCTGGCGGTGCTGCTCGCGCAGAGTCATCTCCATCTTGCGGTCGCGCACCAGGGTCGCCACCTTGGTGCGGATCGCGGTGGGGTTGAGGGGGCGCAGCACGAAATCGTCGGCGCCGCAGCGGGCGCACAGCGCCATCCCCTCCTCGTCCTCGTGATCGGCGAGGATCAGCACCGAATTGCGCCCCCTCTCCGGGTCGTCGGAGGCGGCCCGTTTGAGCAGACGACAGCCGTTGGCCGAGGCGGCGACCACGTCGAGCAGGACAATGCACGGCTTGCGCCGCCCCACCCCCTCGCGCAACTCGCTGGAGGGGCACTCGAAGAACTCGTATCCCTCCTTGCCGAGAATCCGGCGCAGCGCGGCGCGCTCACGCGCGTCGTCCAGCGCGATCAGGATCCCGGCTGCCGGTTTTTCTGCCATCTAATAAACTTCCCGCAAGGTAACTGCTCACCCCACAACGAGACTCAACCGCAGATTAAGGGACGCGGAAAGAATAAATTACCCCAAATCGCTTGTCTCGCGGCCCGTCTTCGGCGTTGCGGCAAGGGTTACATAGCCGGGCTATGCGCCCCTTGCCGCGCCTTGAAGACGAACCGCGATCCGGCGCGATTTGGGGTAATTTATTCTTTCCGCGCCCCTAACGCCGATTCCCGCAGATCGGGCCAACAGCTCATCTGCGAAAATCTGCGTCAATCTGCGGTTCAATTCCGAGGGGCGACTCGCGCCCTACCGTCTCCCTTTGTAGTGGTTGATCAATCCGTTGGTGGAGGCGTCATGCGCTTCGACCACCCCCTCCCCCTCCAGTTCCGGCAGGATCGCCTTGGCCAGCTGCTTGCCCAGCTCGACGCCCCACTGGTCGTAGGAGTTGACGTTCCAGATCACCCCCTGGACGAAGATCTTGTGCTCGTACATGGCGATCAGCGCCCCCAGGTTGAAGGGGGTGATCTTCTGCACCAGGATCGAGTTGGTGGGGCGGTTGCCCTCGAACACCTTGTGGGGGAGCAGTGCCTCCAACGCTTCGCCCTCCACGCCGGCAGCCGCCAGCTCGGCGCGGGCCTCGTCGCGGCTCTTCCCCTTCATCAGCGCCTCGGGCTGGGCGAAGAAGTTGGAGAGGAGGATCTTGTGGTGCTCGCCGAGCGGGTTGTGGCTCTCGATGGGGGCGATGAAGTCTGCCGGGATCAGCTTGGTCCCCTGATGGATCAGTTGGTAGAAGGCGTGCTGGCCGTTGGTGCCCGGCTCGCCCCAGATCACCGGTCCGGTCTGGTAGTCCACGCGGCTGCCCTGGCGATCGACGAACTTGCCGTTGGACTCCATGTCGCCCTGCTGGAAGTAGGCGGCGAAGCGGTGGAGATACTGGTCGTAGGGGAGGATGGCGTGGCTCTCGGCGCCGAAGAAGTTGTTGTACCAGATGCCGAGCAGCGCCAGGATCACTGGCAGGTTGGCCTCCAGCGGCGCCTCGACGAAGTGGCGGTCCATGGCGTGGGCGCCGGCGAGCAGCTCCTCGAACCGCGCCATGCCGAGATAGAGCGCGATCGGCAGGCCGATCGCCGACCACAGCGAGTAGCGCCCGCCGACCCAGTCCCAGAACTCGAACATGTGGGCGGTGTCGATGCCGAAGGCCGCCACCCCCTCGGCGTTGGTGGAGAGCGCGCAGAAGTGCTTGGCCACATGGGCCGGATCGCCGGCGCTCTTCAGGAACCAGTCGCGGGCGGTGTGGGCGTTGGTCAGGGTCTCCTGGGTGGTGAAGGTCTTCGAGGCGATGACGAAGAGCACCGTCTCCGGATCGACCCGCTTCAGCGTCTCGGCGATGTGGGTGCCGTCGACGTTGGAGACGAAGTGGACCCGCAACAGGTGGTCGTCGCCATAAGCCTTCAACGCCTCGGTGACCATCACCGGTCCGAGGTCGGAACCACCGATGCCGATGTTGACCACGTCGCGAATCACCTTGCCGGTATAGCCACGCCACGTCCCGGAGCGGACCCGCTCGACGAAACCGCGCATCTGCTCGAGCACCCGGTTGACCGCCGGCATCACGTCCTCGCCGTCCACCGTCACCGGCGAATTGGCGCGATTGCGCAGGGCGGTGTGGAGCACCGCCCGATCCTCGGTGAGGTTGATCTTCTCGCCCGAGAACATCTTCCCGCGCCACCCCTCCAGATCCGCCTGACGGGCCAGCTCGAAAAGCAGCGGCATCGTCCCGTCGGTGATGCGGTTCTTGGAGTAGTCGAGAAGGATCTCGCCGAACGCGACGGAGAACTTGGTGAAGCGCTCGGGATCGGCGGCGAAGAGCTCGCGCATATGGAGGTCGGAGACCTCGGCAAAATGGTGTTCGAGGGCCATCCAGGCGGGGGATTTGGTAAGATCGGACATGGGATTTTTCGTTGGAATGCTCGGCCGGATCGGTGACGAAAAGGATATCACGGTTCGCACCGTTTCCCTGACTGCCCGGAGATCCGCGCGGCGTGGAAACGACGAGAGAAACGACTTGTCGCAGGCAGACGCTTATGTTGAGATTCGGCGGCGACCGATCCCCCCGATCCTTGCAAACCCACCCGCTTGCGGACGCCCCGCCCCGCTCGACGGCACCGCCCGAAGTCTGCACCCGTGACCGACACCTCACCGCCTGCCACTCTGCTCTCCGTCGTCATCCCCTGCTACAACGAGGAGGCGGTCGTCCGCGAGTCCTACTCGCGAATGGTCGCCGCGTTCTCCACCTTCGACGGGGTGGAGTACGAACTGATCTTCGTCGACGACGGCAGCAGGGACGATACCGGGACGATCCTGCACGCGCTCCAGGCGGCGGACCCGCGGGTACGGGTGCTATCGTTCTCACGCAATTTCGGCCACCAGATGGCGGTGACCGCTGGCCTGGAGCACGCCGCCGGTGATGCCGTGGTGATCATCGACGCCGACCTGCAGGACCCGCCGGAGGTGATCGGCGAGATGCTCGAGCGGTGGCGCCAGGGGGTCCAGGTCGCCTATGGCCGGCGCACCGAGCGGCAGGGCGAGGCGCCTTTCAAGCGCTGGACGGCCAAGGCGTTCTACCGCCTCGTCAACCGCATCTCCGACATCCCCATCCCGTTGGACACCGGGGATTTCCGGCTGATGGACCGGCAGGCGGTGGACGCCCTGCTGGCGATGCCGGAACGCGACCGCTTCGTGCGCGGCATGGTGGCGTGGATCGGCTTCCGCCAGGAGGCGGTCCCCTACCGCCGCGAGGCGCGCTTCGCCGGCACCACCAAGTACCCGCTGTTCAAGATGCTGCGCTTCGCCACCGACGGCATCCTCTCGTTCTCCCTGGTGCCGCTGCGCCTGGCCAGCTGGATCGGTTTCCTCGCCGCCGCGCTGGCGCTGGTCGGCATCCTCTACGCCCTGTTCATGCGCCTGCTCACCGAGGTGTGGGTGCCGGGCTGGACCCTGCTGTTCATCGCCCTGCTGTTCATTGGCGGCGTCCAGTTGCTGTTCCTCGGCATCTTCGGCGAATACCTCGGCAGGATCTACGGCGAAGTCAAACGCCGCCCGCTCTACCTGGTGAAGGAGCGCCTCGGCTTTCCCCAGGACGACGGGGAGGCTCCGCCGCCGGGACGGCGTGGGCGATGAGTTTGCCGACGCGCCTCCTCCGCCCGCTGTTGGGGCTGGCGGTCACCGTGCTGTTCCTCTGGCTGTTCCTGCGCCAGTTGGACGGCGACTCGCTCGGCGCACTGTTCACGCGCCTCTCGCCGTCGATGGTGGTCGGCGCGCTGCTCTTCCTCGCCGCCGGCTACACCCTGCGCGTCGTGCGCTGGTGGTGGATGCTGCGGCTGCTCGAACCGACCGTCCCGCTGCGCGCCTGCGGCTGGCCCTTCCTGGTGAGCATCGCGCTGAACAACCTGCTGCCCTTCCGCGCCGGTGACATGGCGCGGGTGGTCGGCTTCCGGCGCCAGCTGAACGCCCCGCCGATGGGCGTGCTCGGCACCCTGGTGGTCGAGCGGCTGCTCGACCTGCTGACCCTGCTCGGGCTGTTCTTCGTCGGCCTGTGGGGCGGCGCCGGCGACGCCCTGCCCGCCGGCTTCGTCTGGATCACCTCGGCGATCGCCGCCGGCGGCATCGCCACGGTGGCCGCGCTGCTGCGCTTCTCGCCGCAGATCGAACGCCTGATCCACTGGCTGGCACACCGGCCGCTGTTTGCGGAGCGCGGCTGGTCGGCCACGCTGGTCGACCACGGCGGCCATTTTCTCCGCTCGCTGCATACCGTACGCGCCCCTGCCGTGGTGTTCCGGCTGCTCCTGGTCTCGCTGCTGATCTGGATCCTGGAGGGGGGCGTCTATCTGGCGGTCGCCCGCGATCTGGTACCGGGCGCGGCGCTCCTCGCCCCCTGGTTCTCGCTGGCCACCGGCACCCTGGCCACCCTGCTGCCGAGCTCCCCCGGCTACGTCGGCACCTTCGACTACTTCGCCATGCTCGGCATGGTCGCCTACGGGGCGGAGCGCAGCGCCGCCGCGGCCTTCGCGGTGGCGGTGCACCTGATGTTGTGGACCCCCCTCACCCTGGCGGGGCTCGCCTACTTCCTCCGCCCCGCCAACCGCACCCTGCGCCGACGGCTCTCCGGCGCCCTTACCGAAGAGGGAGGATTGAAATGAGCGATCGGCAGGGCGCACCGCGCGCGGCGATCATCGGCGGCGGCTTCTGCGGGCTCGCCGCCGCCCTCGAACTGAGCCGGCGCGGGGCGCAGGTCACCGTGTTCGAGCGCGACCCCGAGATCGGCGGCCTGGCCGGGAGTTTCCCGGTGGGCGGGGCGGCGCTGGAGAAGTTCTACCACCACTGGTTCACCAACGACCGGCACATCATGGGGCTGATCGACGAACTGGGGGCCGCAGAGGAGGTGGTGGCACGACCGACCCGCACCGGGATGTACTACGCCAACCGCTTCTACCGTCTCTCCTCGCCCCTCGACCTGTTGCGCTTCGAAGCGCTGCCTTTGATCGACCGGCTGCGCCTGGGGCTGCTCACCCTGCGTGCCCGGCGGGTCAGCGACTGGCACCGCCTGGAGTCGCTGACTGCCGCCGAGTGGCTGCGCGCGATGGGCGGCGAACGGGTCTTCGAGGTGGTGTGGGAACCGCTGCTGCGCGGCAAGTTCGGCGATTTCGCCGATGAGGTCTCGGCGGTCTGGTTCTGGAACAAGCTGAAGCTGCGCGGCGGCAGCCGGGGCAAGGGGGGCGAGGAGCGGCTCGCCTACTTCCGCGGTGGTTTCGCCGCCCTCGCCCAGCGCATCGCCGAACGGATCGAGGCCGACGGCGGGCGCATCCTCACCGCCACCGGCGTCGACGGGCTGGAGGTGGAGCAGGGACGGGTGAACGCGGTGGTCTGCGGCGGACAGCGCTTCGCGACGGACGCGGTGATCGCCACCCCGGCGCTGCCGCTCGTCGCCGACCTGCTGAATCCCCACGTCGAGCCGGACTACGCCGAGCGACTGCGACGCATCCGCTGGCTGGGCAACGTCTGCCTGGTGCTGAAGCTGGACCGCTCCCTGTCGAGCACCTATTGGCTCAACGTCAACGACCCGGACTTCCCCTTCGTCGGGGTGATCGAACACACCAACTTCGAACCCACCTCGGCCTACGGCGGCCACCACATCGTCTACCTGTCGAAGTACCTGCCGGTCACCGAGTCCCTCTACCGGATGGCCGACGACGAGCTGCTCGACTTCACCCTCCCCCACCTGCGGCGCATGTTCCCCGACTTCAAGCGGGAGTGGATCCAGGACTACCACGTGTGGCGGGCCGCCTACTCCCAGCCGGTGGTGGAGCGCCACTACAGCACATTGATCCCGCCTCGCGAGACGCCGCTGTCGAACCTCTATCTCGGCTCGATGGCCCAGATCTACCCCGAAGACCGGGGGACCAACTACGCCGTGCGCGAAGGACGACGGGTCGGCGAGGCGATGGCCACCACCCTCGGCCTGCCGTCCGCAGCGCCCTGACCCAAAAGAGCCCCGGCAAGGAGAAGCGCAGCATGACCCAACCCCACCCCCCGCTGGCGTACCGCACCCAACTGATACTGGCCTGGCTGGCAATCCTCGCGGTCTACATCCTGTTCCGTCTCAATCTTGTGGATATCCCGCTGGAACGGGACGAGGGCGCCTTCGGCTACATGGGCCAGCTATTGAACGCAGGGGGGATGCCCTACCGCGACGCCTTCGACCACAAACCTCCGCTGGTCTACCACCTCTACGCCTTCGGCCTGCAGTTCTTCCCGGCCAGCGCCCGCGGCATCCACCTCTACGGCCAGCTCTACAACCTCGCCACCGCGATGGCGCTCTTCTTCGCCGCCCGCCTCTATTTCCGCGCCACCCTGCCGGGGCTGCTCACCGCGTTCTCCTTCGCGATCTTCTCCAGCAGCCGGGCGATCCAGGGCTTCACCACCTCCACCGAGCTGTTCATGCTGCTGCCGATCGCCCTCAGCCTACTCTTCGCGGTGGCGGCGCTGCGCGCGAGCCGGCGGTCGCGGCGCTTCGGCGCCCTCCTCCTCAGCGGC
This sequence comes from Endothiovibrio diazotrophicus, assembly GCF_054657215.1. Lineage (NCBI taxonomy): Bacteria > Pseudomonadati > Pseudomonadota > Gammaproteobacteria > Chromatiales > Thioalkalispiraceae > Endothiovibrio > Endothiovibrio diazotrophicus. The sequence goes on along the minus strand of NZ_BAAHXB010000001.1, from coordinate 144,784 downwards.
CTGTTCGGCGCCGCCGCCTGCTGGACCAAGCAGCCCGCCTTCACCAGCGTGCTGGCGATCTTCCTGATGGTGACCCTGCCGCGGCTGGGCGCGAGCCCCGCCGACGAGGACACCCCCCGGGCGATCCGGCTGCGCGCCGCCCTGACCTGGCTGGCCGGCGGCATCGCCTTCAGCGCCCTGGTCATCGGCTACTACGCCTACCACGGGCTGCTCAAGGAGCTGGTCTACTGGGCGTTCCAACACAACACCGTCTACGCCGAACAGGGGCGTACACCGGGCCAGAACCTGGCCGACGTCGGCAGCCGCGTGCTGGAGATCATGAAGGGGGAAGGGGTGGTGATGCTGGCGGCCCTGCTGGGCATCGTCCAGGCCCTGCGCCGGGAGCGCAAGACCGGCCTGTTCCTCGCGGGCTTCCTGTTGCTGTCGCTGGCGGCCACCGTGCCGGGCCACAACTACTCCCACTATTTCCTGCAACTGGCCCCCGCGGTGGCGATCGCCGCCGGCTACGGCTTCACCGCCCTGCTCCGTTCGACCCGGGCCCCGCTGAGGCCGGTGGGATACGCCGCGCTCGCCGCCGCGGTGGCACTGCCGCTGGTGGTCCGCTCCGAGTACTACTTCACCGGAGACCCGACCACCCTCAGCCGCACCTACTTCGGCCTCAACCCCTTCCCGGAGTCGGAACTCATCGCCGACTACCTGGACCGCCACTCCCTGCCCACCGACACCGTCCTGGTCTTCGGCTCCGAGGCGCAGATCCCGTTCCTCGCCCAACGGCGCAGCGCCACCCGCCACATTATCTTCTATCCGCTGATGCGCTCGTTCCCGCGCCACATGGAGTTCCAGCACCAGGCGTGGGAGGACATCGAGCGCAACGCCCCGCGCTACGTGGTGGCGGTCAACGTCCCCACCTCGTTTCTCTGGGACGGACAGGCCCAGACATGGATCGCCACGCAGATCGACGGGATGCTGAAGAAGGGGTATGGACTGGCGGCGTGGATCCCCATCAGCGTGAAGCTCCAGACGATACGGGAGATCACCGCCGCCAACGCCACCGCCGAACTGGAGGCGATGAAGCACTACAAATACGCGATCCGCATCTTCCGGCGGAACGGGCCATAGCGACCCGCTGATTCGGTTTCCATACGCCGATATTCTCAACGCGAAGGGCACGAAGATAGAGGTACGAAGAACACGAAGGGAAAAGTGCTTTTCCTTCCTCCGTGTCCTTCGAGCGCTTCGTGTCTCTTTCTTGCAGGGCTAATGCCCGAGAAAAGCCGAGGGCATGCTCGCCAGACCGGGAAACAGTCCCAGAAGGCGGCGATCGAACGTCACGACGCGAGTGCCGCGCAGTTCCGCCGCGGCGATGAACAGGGTGTCGGGCAGATTGCGGATGGTAAGGGTCGGCATGGTGGACTCCGGAAACGGATGGTTGCGCCCATCCCGCGGTAGCGAAGAGCTGTGTCCGCGTACCTCTCCGGCTACGCGGCGGGAGCGGCGGATCGGATCAATCCTCGCTCCCCTCGTCCATCAGGTCGTTGCGCCAGCGCTGATCCTCCCGCTCGAACAGGCGGTTCGACTCGCGCGGCCCCCAGATGCCGGCCGGGTAGGTGTGGATGTAGTCGCGCTCCATCGACCAGATCTTGAGGATCGGATCGACCACCTTCCACGCCCAGCTCACCTCGTCGTAGCGCAGGAACAGCGAACGATCGCCGACGATCACGTCGAGCAGCAGCCCCTCGTAGGCGTCCAGGGTACGCTCGCAGGCGGTACAGTAGGCGGCATCCAGCTGGGTGGTGGTGGTGCGCAGCTCCAGCCCCGGCTGCTTCACCTGCAGCTCCATGCGCAGCACCTCGTCGGGCTGGATGCCGAGCAGCAGCCAGTTGGGCTTGATCTGCTCGATCGGCGTCTCCTGGAAGAGCTGCTGCGGCGGGCGCTTGAAGCGGATGGCGATCATCGAGTTGCCGCGCGCCATGCGTTTGCCGGTGCGCAGGTAGAACGGCACCCCGCGCCAGCGCCAGTTGTCGATGTAGAGCTTCACCGCGGCGAAGGTCTCGGTGGTGGAGCCGGCCGGCACCCCCTCCTCCTCCAGGTAGCCGGGCACCTTCTCGTGACCCACCCGGCCGCGGGTGTACTGGGCACGGAAGGCGTGGGCATGCACCGCGTTCTGCGGGATCGGGCGGATCGAGCGCAGCACCTTCACCTTCTCGTCACGCAGCGCCTCGGCATCGAGGCTCGCCGGCGGCTCCATCGCCACCAGGGTGAGCATCTGCAGCAGGTGGCTCTGGATCATGTCGCGCAGCGCGCCGGAGCCGTCGTAGTACTCGGCGCGGGTCTCGATCCCCTTCGACTCGGAGTGGGTGATCTGCACGTGGTCGATGTAGTTGCGGTTCCACAGCGGTTCCAGCATCAGGTTGGCGAAGCGGAAGACCATCACGTTCTGCACCGTCCCCTTGCCCAGGTAGTGGTCGATGCGGAACAGCTGATGCTCCTCGAAGTCCTTGTGCAGCCGCGTGTTGAGGATCTCGGCGCTCTCCAGGTCATAGCCGAAGGGCTTCTCGATCACCAGCCGGCGCCAGCCGCTCTCCTCCATCTGCAGGCCCACCTCGGCGATGTTGTGGCTCACCGCGCCGAACTCCTGGGGGCGGATCGCCAGGTAGAAGATCATGTTGTCGGGGTATTGGGCCCCTTCGGTGAGGTGGAGCTTGAGGCGGTGGAACGCCTCGCGGTCGGTCATGTCCGCCTGGAAGTAGTCGACCCGTTCGAGGAAACGGTCGAGCAGGTCGTCGCCCAGCCCGCCCTTCACCTGATCGCCGAGGATCTCGGCCACCTCGCGGCGCCAACCGGCGTCGTCCAGCTCGCGCCGGCCGATGCAGACGATCCGCGTATCGTTGGGCAGCCGCCCCGCCTCCTCCAGGTGGATCAGCGCCGGCAGCAGCTTGATCCGCGCCAGGTTGCCGGTCGCCCCGAAGATGACGAAGGTGCAGGGCTCGATGCTTTTCAGATTCGCTGTGACCATGATTCAACCGGACTTCTTGATCGCGTGCCCGCCGAAGGCGTTGCGCATGGCGGCGAGCAGGCGGTTGGTGTAGCCGCGCTCGTCCTGACTGGCGAAGCGCATCTGCAGCGCCAACGTCATCACCGGCGCGGCGATCCCCTGGTCGATCGCCTCCATCGCGGTCCAGCGCCCCTCGCCGGAGTCGGCCACGTAGGGGGCGATCGCCTCCAGCTTCTGATCCTCCTTCAGCGCCTCGGCGGTGAGATCGAGCAGCCAGCTGCGCACCACCGAGCCGTGGCGCCAGATCTCGCTCACCTCGGCCAGATCGAGATCGAACTCCTGCTTCCCTTCGAGCAGCGCCAACCCCTCGGCCAGCGACTGCATCATCCCGTATTCGATGCCGTTGTGGACCATCTTGGTGAAGTGGCCGGCGCCCACCGGGCCGACGTGGGCCCAGCCTCGATCCTCGCCCGGAGCCAGCGCGCGGATCGCCGGCTCGATGGCGGCGAAGGTCTCCGCGGTGGCCCCGACCATCATGCAGTAGCCGTTCTCCAGCCCCCACACCCCGCCCGAGGTGCCGGCGTCGGCGAAGCCGATCCCCTTCTCGGCAAGCAGTGCGCCGCGACGCTGGGAGTCGTGGTAGTTGGCGTTGCCGCCGTCGACCACCACATCTCCCGGCGCCAGCAGCTCGCCGAGACGGTTCAGGGTCTCCTCGGTGGGTGCTCCCGCCGGCAGCATCAGCCACACCACCCGCGGTGCGTCGAGGGCCGCCACCGCCGCCTCCAGGGTCGGCACCGCAGTGGCGTTGGGCTCCTCGGCGGCGAGCTTTTCGGCCGCCTCGTGGCTGCGGTTGAAGCCCACCACCTCGATCCCGGCGCGGGCCAGCCGGCGCGCCATGTTGCCGCCCATGCGGCCCAGTCCGATCATCGCCAATCTCATGAACGCTTCCCCTCGTAGCTGCGGTGAATTCGTCAAATATCCAGGGTACAGTATAGCGATCCCGATCACCCCAAAATGGCCACCAAGAACGACGACGACTCGCGTCGAGGCACATCCACCCAGTTTGCCGGAACCAGATGACACCATGAAGATCCTGTTCGCCGCCAGCGAAGCCCACCCGTTGATCAAGACCGGCGGCCTTGCCGACGTTGCCGGCAGCCTGCCGCCGGCGTTGAAAAGTGCCCGCCACGACGTCCGCCTGATCCTCCCCGCCTACCGCACCACCCTCGCCCGCGCCCTGTCGTTCAAGCTGGTGGCGGTGCTCGATGAGCTGCCCGGCAGCGACGCCCCGGTGCGCCTGTTCGCCGGGCGGCTCCCCGGCAGCAACGTCACCGCCTACCTGGTCGACGCCCCGGAGCTGTTCGACCGCGACGGCGGCCCCTACCTCGACCCGGAGGGCCTCGACTGGAGCGACAACGCCGAGCGTTTCGCGCTCTTCAACCGGGTGATCGTCGAGCTGGCCCAGGACCGCCTCGGCCTCGGCTGGCGCCCCAAGGTGGTCCACTGCAACGACTGGCAGACCGGGCTGGCACCGGCGCTGCTCTCCCTGGAGTGGCCGCGGCCGGCCACCGTCTTCACCATCCACAACCTCGCCTACCGCGGCCTCTTCCCGGCCGAGGCGCTCAAGCGCTTGGAGCTGCCGGCGGAACTGTGGTCCCTCCATGGTATGGAGTTCTTCGGCGGACTTTCGTTCATCAAGGGCGGGCTGGCCTACGCCGACTGGATCACCACGGTGAGCCCCACCTACGCCGAGGAGATCCGCACGCCGGACTTCGGCTGGGCGATGGAGGGGCTGCTAAGCGCCCGCGCCGGGCGCCTCACCGGCATCCTCAACGGCATCGACTACGAGGAGTGGGACCCGCAGAACGACCCCTTCCTGCCGGCCCACTACAGCGTCAAGGAGCCGGCCGGCAAGGCGCTGTGCAAGGCGGAACTGCAGCGCCGCTTCGAACTGCCGGAGGAGGAGGATACGCCGCTGCTCGGTCACGTCGGCCGGCTGGTGGACCAGAAGGGGATCGACCTGCTGATCCGCGCCCTGCCTCAGCTCAACCACCACCGCCTGCAGATCGTCATCCTCGGCGCCGGCGACAAGTGGTACGAGAAGACCCTGCGCGACGCCGCCGCCCGCCACCCGGAGCGGCTGGCGGTGCGCATCGGCTACGACGAGGAGCTGGCCCATCTGGTGGAGGCCGGTTCCGACATCTTCCTGATGCCCTCGCGCTTCGAGCCCTGCGGCCTCAACCAGATCTACAGCCTGCGCTACGGCGCGGTGCCGGTGGTACGCCGCACCGGCGGACTGGCCGACACCGTGGACGACGTCACCGAGGAGAGCCTGGCCGCCGACGAGGCCACCGGTTTCCTGTTCGACGAGCCCTCCTCCGACGCGCTGCACCACGCGGTGGAGCGGGCGCTGGAGCTCTACGCCGATCCCGTGCTCTGGGCACAGGTGCGCAACCGCGGCATGAAGCGCAAGTTCGACTGGGAGCACAGTGCCCAGGCGTACATTGCCCTCTATCGCCAGGCGGTGGAGTCCCTGGAGGGCGGCTGAGCACCAGAAGATTTGCCCCGCCCATCCGGGTATAATGCCGCCCACCCCGGCACCCCAGCGCGCCATTCCTGTTTTCACAGGGACCTTCCCGGACCACCCCCGCGGGGCACTCCGCCCCGCTCCCCGACCCCGACCCCATTCCGCGATCGTCCCCCAGCGAGAGAGGCTCTGTATGAGCGAGACCGTGCGCGACAAAGAGTTGACCACCCAGGTACGCCAGTTCGGCAACCTGCTCGGCAATGTGCTCCGCAACCACACCCGCAAGCGGGTGCTGGTGGTGGTGGAGCGGCTGCGCAACGGCTTCATCAAGCTGCGCAGCGAGGAGGATCCGGAGCTGCGCGCCAAGCTGATGCACATGATCGAGGCGCTCGACCCCGACACCCTGAGCGACGTGGTGCGCGCCTTCAGCATCTACTTCAGCCTGGTCAACATCGCCGAGGAGGCCTACTTCCACCGTCAGCGGCGCAACCTGGTGGCGAAGAACGGCCCGCTGTGGATCGGCTCCTACGACGACGCCCTGCGCAAGTTCAAGGGCATGGGGGTCACCCCCGGGCAGATCCAGGAACTGCTCGACCAGATCAGCTACCAGCCGGTGTTCACCGCCCACCCCACCGAGGCGAAGCGCCGCGCCATCCTCGAAGGGATGCGGCGGATCTTCGTCATCACCGAAGACCTGCGCAACCTGCGCCTCTCCCGCGAACAGAAGACGGAACTCACCCGCGCCCTGGAGACCCAGATCCAGATCCTGTGGAAGACCGACGAGGTGCGCGTCCACAAGCCGAAAGTAAGCGACGAGATCCGCAACGGCCTCTACTACTTCCGCAATTCGCTGTTCCGGGCGGTGCCCGAGTCCTACCACAACCTGGAGAAGGCGCTCTCCCGGGTCTACGGCCCCGACCACGGCATCACCGTCCCCAGCTTCATGCGCTTCGGCTCGTGGATCGGCGGCGACCGCGACGGCAACCCCTTCGTCCAGCCCGAGACCACCGAACTGGCGCTGCGCCTGCAGGGCAAGCAGATCCTCGAGGAGTACATCAAGCGGGTCTCCCTGCTCGGCCGCCAGCTCAGCTTCTCGATCTCCATGTGCACCCCCAGCGAAGCGCTGATGACCCGCCTGGAGCAGGCCGCCAGCCTCTGCTCGGAGCTCTTCGGCGACAACCCCGAGCGCTACGCCACCGAGCCCTACCGGCGCATGTTGCTGGTGATGCAGCGCCGCCTGGAGTGCAGCCTGAAGGTGGTCGATGCGCGCATCGACCAGCGGCCGATCACCGCCCCCGCCGGGGTCTACTGCGGCGAGCAGGAGTTCCTGGACGATCTGCGGATGATCCGCAACTCCCTTGAGAGCCACGGCGACGGCGCCGCCGCCGAGGGCGAGCTGCGCGACCTGATCCGGCTGGTGGAGACCTTCGGCTTCTACCTGATGCAGCTCGACGTGCGCCAGGAGTCGACCCGCCACACCGAGGCGGTGGCCGAACTCTTCTCCCGCCAGCCCGGCGCGCCGATGTACCTGGCCCTCGGCGAGGAGGAGCGGATCGCGCTGCTCGCCGAGACCATCGCCGAGCCCCGTCCCTTCGTCATCGACAAGGCGACGCTGACCCCCAACACCCGTGAGACCATCGAGGTGCTGGAGGTGATGGCGCGGATGCGCGCCGAGGTGAGCCCCGACTGCTTCGGCTCCTACGTCATCTCGATGACCCACCAGGCGAGCCACGTGATGGAGGTGATGCTCCTCGCCCGCCTCGCCGGTCTGGCCGGCCGCGGCCACCAGGGGTGGTTCTGTGACGTGCGCATCAGCCCGCTGTTCGAGACCATCGAGGACCTCGGCCACATCGAGCAGGTGATGACCCGGCTGCTCGACAACGAGACCTACGCGGCGCTGCTGGCCGCCTCCGGCAACACCCAGGAGGTGATGCTCGGCTACTCCGACTCGTGCAAGGACGGCGGCATCGTCGCCTCCACCTGGAGCCTCTACCAGGCGCAGAAGAAGATCATCCGCCTGACCGGCTCGCGCGAGGTCAAGTGCCGGCTGTTCCACGGCCGCGGCGGCACCGTCGGCCGCGGCGGCGGCCCGACCCACGACGCGATCCTCGCCCAGCCCCCGGGTACGGTCCACGGCGAGATCAAGTTCACCGAACAGGGCGAGGTGCTCTCCTACCGCTACTCCAACATCGAGACCGCGGTCTACGAGCTCTCCATGGGCTGCAGCGGCCTGATGAAGGCGAGCCTCGGCCTGATCATGGAGCCCGACCACGACCGCGACGAGCACCTCGACATCATGGCCGACCTCACCTTCCATGGCGAGAACGCCTACCGTGAGCTGACCGAGCGGACCCCCGGCTTCCTCGACTACTTCTACGAGGCCACCCCGGTGGACGCCATCGCGCTGCTCAACATCGGCTCGCGCCCCTCCCACCGCAAGAAGGCCGACCGCTCCAAGGGCTCGATCCGGGCCATCCCGTGGGTCTTCGGTTGGGCCCAGTCGCGCCACACCATCCCCGCCTGGTACGGCATCGGCACCGCCCTGGAGAAATGGCGTAGCGACAACCCGCAGCGCCTCGCCCAACTGCAGCAGATGTACGCCGAATGGCCCTTCTTCCGCGTGCTGCTGGCCAACACCCAGATGTCGCTGTTCAAGTCCGAAATGCATACCGCCGAGGAGTACGCCGCCCTGGTCGGCGACCAGGCGATGGCCCAGCCGATCTTCGCGCGCATCCGCGAGGAGAACGCACGGACCATGGGCCAGGTGTTCCAGGTGGCCGGCATCGGGGCGCTGCTCGAAGAGAACCCCTCGCTGCAGCTCTCCCTGCTGCGCCGCGAGCCCTACCTGGACCCGCTCAACCACGTCCAGATCACCCTGCTCAAGCGCTATCGCGACGAAAACCTCTCCGAGGAGGAGCGCGAGCGCTGGCTCGATCCGCTGCTGCGCACGATCAACGCGATCGCCGCCGGCATGCGCAATACGGGATAGGCTATCGCCTATCCCGTATTATTGGGGTGCAAAAGTGAAAAGGGGGAAGGCTGGCGCCTTCCCCCTTTTTCGTGTCGGCTCCAAGGGAAACGGATGGATGTGGGTAGGGTGTGCCGACGATAGGAGGCGCACCGGTTTCGGAGTGGCGCGCCTCGTACCGCGGCCCACACCTCCCGCTTCCGCATCCTTTCTTTGAACTCCGATCCTTGCTCCGCTTTACCGCCGGTCTTCGAAGTCGTAAATGACGACTCTTTCGACCAACGGCTGGAGGACCACACGTCTGGCCTGGAGGTGGATGGGGTGGGTAAGGTAGGTTTCCAACCCCCGGCGGTCGGCGAAGGAGACGTCGACCGCCACGTCGAAGCTATCGTCGACGATCTTCCGCTCGCTCGCCACCGGCTCGCCCAGCTGGACGTCGAGGACGCCGGGAATCGAACGGAAGCGCTCGGAGGCGGCCATGATCGCCTGCCGTTGGGCGGCATTGCCGGGCTCCTTGAGCCAGCACAGGACCACGTGGTGGAGCCGTGCCTGATCGGCCGGCGGCACGGAGGCGCATCCGGCCAGGAGAAGAAGGAGGAGAAAAAGAATCCCTGTTCGTAGCGTGCGCACCATCCGTCCTCATTGGGTTGGGGGAGTCGATCCACAACTCGAATGCCGGCATACGCCGGACTCCTTGCAGAGCGAGCGTCGCGATTCGGCAACTCGAGGTGAATTTCGGCACGCCAGTATAGACGCAAGCACAGCGCTCTGCCCCACACCGACCGGCCGTGAGTCACCGATGGCCGAATTGCAGGTAACGCGCTACGCAAGCGTGGGCGCCGCGCGATTGCGGCGCTTCACAACCACCCGACCGAGACACCGAGGATCAGGCGACGTGGACGACCTCCAGCGGGCCGTGGGCATGGCGGAGGACGTTGCCGGCGACCGAGCCGAACGGCTCCTTCGCCCCCTCGTGTACCCGGCTGCCGATGACGATCAGGTCGCAGTGGTGCTCGTCGGCGTAGTGGATGATCTCGTGGCCGGCGTCGGCGCAGGTGAACACCACCTCCGGCTCGGCATCGTCGCCATGCACCCGCTCGACCTGGCTCGCCAGGGCCTCGCTGGCCTTGCGCAGGCGGAACGCCTTGGGATCCACGTTCTCCGGGGCGATCCACTGGTTGGAGCAGTCCACCGGGAAGTGGTCGACGACGTGGAGCAGGGTCAGCTTCGCCCCGTTCTCGCGGGCCAGGGCCATCGCGCGGACGATCGCCCGGTCGCTGTCGGGAGTGAAATCGGTGGCGCAGAGGATGTTGCTGTAACGGGTCATGGTCAATCCCTCCGAGGATCCACGGAAGCGGGGTGGAGTGACCGCACGCGGATACGGATGACCCGCGGGAACCGGGTCACTCCACCACCACAAAGATAGTCCGGAAATTGCTCGAGGGTGCCGCCCGCGACGCCTCAATAATCGCCGCAGTGATCGTCCGCAACCCCGCTACCGCGTCCTGCTCTCGCGGGGTATGTGCCGCGTTTCACACAGGATTTCTTCTCCTTGCCGCAGTGATCGTCCGCAACCCCGCTACCGCGTCCTGCTCTCGCGGGGTACCTACATCCTGTAGGCAAAAAAAAGGGCCCGAGAGGGATGGGCCCAAAAGTCACGAGGACGTCGCGGAGAAAATCGGGAAATCAGTGTCCGCCGTGATGGTGATGGTGGTGGTGATGTTCGTGGTGCTCATCCTCCGGCGCCGGCGGCGGCAGCGGGCGGCCTTCGAGCAGCGCCTGGGCGGCGGTCAGCGGATCACTCTCGCCGGTGGTCACCACCCGCACGCCGCGGGCGCCGAGACGGTTGGCGAAGCCGGCACCACAACCGCCGGTGATCAACGCATCCACCCCGTCCAGCGGGTGGGCGCCGTGACCGTGGAACTCGTGAAAGGCCATCTCCTTCGGCAGATCGAGCCGCTCCACCTCCTGCAGCCGGCCGTCGCCACCGGGGGAGTAGATCAGGAAGCGCCGGGCACGGCCGCCATGGCCGGTGACCGTACGGAAATTTTGACTGGTGACCGCGATCTTCATGCTGCCTCCTCCGCCGCCGGCGTGGCGCGCAGTGCCCGGACCCACCCCTCCATGGCCTGATTGGCCATGGGCATCGGGGCTTCCAGGAAATTGACCACGAAGCGGTCCGCCAGTTCGGTGACGCCGATGGAGCGGGGACGCACCGCCATCACCCCCGGCGCCGGCAGCTTGGTGCCGAAGCAGAAGACGATGTTCTTGGCAGCGCGGATCTCCTCGGCGATCTCGCCGTCGGGCAACTCCCGGGTGTGGGCGTAGTGGTCGAAGACGGCAATGAAGCGGGCCACCGGATGCAGCTCGATCCGCGCCTTCAGCTCGGCAAGGATGTCGTCGACCGAGCCGCAACGGCTCTCCGACTTCTCCAGTTCCAGGGTGTAGATGGGGTATTTCTCTTGCAGCATGCTCTGTTTCATGAACAGGGACTCCAGTGTGTGGACTCGTCGTGGGGGGGCTGGCGGACTATTCCTCCACGCAGATCTCGCCGCGGGCCATGGCGAGCGCGGTGCGCCCGAGCAGGCCGGCGATGATCAGGGTGAGTAGCGTCAACAACAGTACGCTGAGCGGCCGCAGCAGCGGGCCGCCGAGCCGCTCGTAGAGGACGAAGGTGGCGATGGTGATCGCCGCCATCGGGAAGGAATAGGCCCACCAGGAGAGGAAGAAGCGGAGCTTGGCGAAACGTCCCACCTGGGTGAACAACAGCAGGGTGAGGAACAGCCCCGCGTAATAGAGCACCCGGGCGAAGGCGTCGAGCTCGCCACCCAATTTCAGGTAGGCGATGAAACCCACCGCCGGCGGTGCGATCAGGATGAAGAAGGTGGGCACCAGCTTCCCCGGCAGCGGCGGATGGAAGATCACCCGGTAGAAGACGATCACCAGCAGCACCAGCCAGAACAGCAGGCCGATGCTGAAGAAGAACCAGGAGGTCTCCGGGTAGCCGTGGGCCACGCCGGCCACCGGCACGATGATGTTGCCCACCACCGGGATGAACCACGAGGGATTCATGTGCTGGATCTCGAAATGGGTGTGGTTGATCCACGCCCCCAGCACGTAGACGGTAAAGCCCAGGTGGAGCGCCGCCCCCGCCAGCCACAGCCCTTCGGAAAGCGCCGGCTGCCGGTGCAGGGTGGCAACGGCGAGCAGCAGCAGGCTGATCGAGACGGCGGGGAAGAAGCTCAGTTTGATCGGGTGGTGGAGTTCGGCCACCACCGCCGCCCGACGGCTCACCAGCTTCATCAGATAAGCCACCGCCAGAAGCCCGAAGAGCGCCGCGGTCAACCACAGCAGGGTGGCGCTCACCGGCGGCAGCCCGAGCACCGCCTCGGCCTTCTCCCAGGCGATGGTGAGCCCGGCCAGTCCCATCACCACGGAGAAGAAGGAGATGGGGAAGGCGGCCAGTCGATCGGTTCGATCCATGTCGGTCATCTCTCGCTCCGCTACGGCAACATCACGCCGTGTTCGTGATACCACTGACGATCCACCTCCCAGCGCACCCGCTCGATACCGGACTCGGCCAGCACCCGCTTGCGCGCCAGCCCCTGGACTTCGCCCAGCTCACGCTGCGCCGCCACCACCGCCGGATCGTTGGTCCCCTTCCCCGCCAGCTCCGGGTGGAGGATCGCCAGGAAGCGAACCGCCGGCACCTGGGGCGAGCGGGGGGTGGTGAGGGTGGCGGTCCCACCGTCCACCGCCACCACCTTGAAGCGGTAGGGGTAGGCGGCGAGCCGCGGCTCCCCGGCCAGACGGTCGCTCAATTCACCGGCGCGAAAGTCGAGGCTCGACAACCAGGCGACCAGCAGACCGAGGGCGATCACCGCCAGGGCGATGGTGTAGTTGCGGGTGAAACGGTCCAAGCGGGACTCCTTCGGGGCATGGGAACCCACGGCGTGTCGGTGTTGCGTCAGCCACATAAGTGCAACCCGCGGGCCAAAACCCGAGCAAACAGGTTGGGTTCGACAACATGCCGACAACCAATTGTTTTTACGTAAAATTATTTAGCCAAACGGGAAAGCGGGTGGAGAGAGAGGAGGTACGGCAAAAGGCGCTGCCGCCGAGAATGGCAGCCAGCACCGACAGCCAACGCCATTTTTGACAGAACGGTACCTTCGTTCGACGACTCGGAAAGGATTCGCTCCATCCATCCCGAGCGGTGCCCTCGTTCGGCATGGCGCGCCCCACAGGGCGGGCCGCGCCCACCGGCGCCGTGGAACCCACTCCCGGACGCCGATGCCTGGAGGGAGCATCAACGAGCAAGACCCGGCCGATTTCAGGGCGAGGGGGCGTGGCGTATCAGACCGACGAACGGAGTGATGGAGAAGTAGAGGATCAGGACGACGGCAAGCAGCGCGAAGAGCACCTCCAGCGGCCGCTCCCGGATGCGATCGAGCAACCCTTCGGCCCGCCCCTCGCGGAGCGCCTGCCGGTACTCGCCGCGCACCCGCCGGCTGCGCGCCTGCTGGTACTCGCCGATCAACCTCCGCGCCTCCTCCAGGCGATGATCGTCGCGCAGCCAGATCGCCGCCACCGAGATCCGCCAGCGCCCCGCCTCGGTCTCATAGAACTCGATGCCGTGGTCGGTGAGCAGCGCCCGCACCTCGTCGGCCTCCTCCTCACCAACGCCATTGAGCCGAAACAGCAGCACCCGCATCAGCAGGCGGCCCCGGAGCAACCGAGCCAGGCGGGCAGCTCGGTAATGGCGTCGATGCAACCCACCGGGTGGTGGCGGACGAGCCGCTCGGCGTCGTGGACCCCGTAGGTGACGCCGAGGGCATCCATCCCCGCGTTGGCGGCCATCACCAGGTCCCACTCGGTATCGCCGATCATCAACGCATCGCTCACCCCGGTCTCCAGCTCCTCCAGGATCTGGTGGAGCATCAGCGGATCGGGCTTTGAGCGGGTGACGTCGGAGGTCCGGGTGGCCTGGAACAACGGGCGGAGGCCAGTCTCATCGAGCACCCGATCGAGCCCGCTGCGCCCCTTGCCGGTGGCCACGGCCAACCGGTAGCCGGCGCCGCGCAGCGTCTCCAGGGTCTCCCTCGCGCCGTCGAAGAGCGGTGTCGGCGAGGGACCCGGGGGGAGGTAGTGATCGCGATAGCGATCGGCCAGCTCGCGATGGAAGGCGGATCCGCGCCCCGGGTAAAGGGCGTCGATCGCCTCGGTCAGACCCAATCCGATGATGCCCTTGATCCGCTCGTCGGGGAGGATTTCCAATCCCATCTCGGCGGCGGCGAGCTTGATGCAGTGGACGATGTGGGAGACGGAATCCATTACCGTGCCGTCCCAGTCGAAGATCAGCAGTTTGTAGTCGCGTGAAGTCATTGCGCTATCCCTTCCGTTCCAAGCGCTGGAGCAGCGCCTCCAGCTCCTCCGGCAGCGGGGTGGAGACGATGATCTCCTCCCCCTCGGGCAGCTTGACGGCCAGCGAACGGGCGTGCAGGAAGAGCCGCTTCAGCCCGCGCTCGGCGACGTAGCGGTTGAACGCCTCGTCGCCGTACTTCGGGTCACCGGCCAGGGGGTGGCCGAGGGTGGCGGCGTGGACGCGGATCTGGTGGGTTCGCCCGGTGAACAGCTCCGCCTCCACCAGGGTCGCCCCGCGATAGCGCTCCACCACCCGGAAACGGGTGTGGGCCGGCTTGCCGTCGGGGGCCACCTTGACCACCCGCTCGCCGCCGCGCAGGGTGTTCTTGCGCAGCGAGAACTGGGCGTCCACCACCTCCCCCTTGACCCTCCCGGCAACCAGGGCCAGGTAGCGTTTATCGACCCCGTCGCCGCGCAGCAGTTCATGCAGGGTGCGCAGCATCGAGCGCTTCTTGGCGATCATCAGGCAGCCGGAAGTGTCGCGGTCGAGGCGGTGGACCAGCTCCAGGAAGGGGGCGTCGGGACGGGAGGCGCGCAGCGCCTCGATCACCCCGTGGCTCACCCCGCTGCCGCCGTGGACCGCCATCCCCGCCGGCTTGTCCACCACCAGCAGCCCCTTGTCCTCGTAGATCACCGACTGCTCAATCCGCTTCGCGGCAAAGAGCGGCGCCCCCTCCTTCCCGGCCGCCACCCGTACCGGCGGGATGCGTACCGAATCGCCCTCCTCCAGCCGGTACTCGGGCGCGACCCGCTTCTTGTTCACCCGCACCTCGCCCTTACGCAGGATCCGGTAGACGCGGCTCTTCGGCACCCCCTTGAGCTGGCGCAGCAGATAGTTGTCGATGCGCTGACCGGCCTCTTCGGGGGCGATGACGGCAAACCGCACGGCGGCGGCAGGGGGGGAGGGTTCGTTCATTAGCAAATCATAACACTCGGACGGCCGATACCGGATGCCTACAACAACCGGCCGAGGCCACCTCTGGTTACCACGCTCCGCGTGGTAACCCGGCCTCGGCAGCGGCCGCCAACCGAACGCTCCGCGTCGGCGCCCTTCTCCGCAGCCACCCCGACCGAAGCAGGACGCAGAGCGTCCAAGGCGCCTTGGTTACGACGCAGAGCGTCGTAACCAGGAGAGACCTTTTAACTTTCGCCTTTGACCTCGCATCCGAATACCGCTCAAGCCGCTCCCCCTCCGGCCGCTAATGAAGTTACCGGCTAATGGAGTCCCCCCCATGAAAATCGAACAGGCCCAGGTTCAACTCTCCTCCAGCCACCGCAAAACGGAGAACAGCGAGACCAGCGAGCATCTGCGCGCCTGGCAGGATGGCGTCGGCTCCCTCGAATACCAGAGCGACACCGGCTCCAGCTCCCTGCGCGCCGAGGCGGAGCGGCTACGCGACGCCCCAGCCGACGGCGCCAATCCCGGCCCCCCCTCCCTCGACGACGTGCACAAGCGCATCGACGACCTGCGCAAGCGCCTCGGCGACGACGACCAGGTGAGCCTCTCTCCCGAGGCGCTGGCCGTCCACGCCGGCGAAGTGGCCAAGGCCAAGCAGGCGAGCGGCGAACTGGACGTCGAAAACCTGGGCGACCTCAAGCTCTCCATCACCAAATTGATGGTGGAGGCCTATACCGGCCGCAAAATCGAGTTCTACCACCCCAACCAGGATGGTGCTTCCGGCGGCAGCGGCGGCACATCGCCGGTCGGCGGGAGCCAGGGACGGGACGCCACCCAAGGCACCGACGAGCGCGAGGGGTGGGGCATGGTCTACGAATACCGGGAGAGCCACAGCGAATCCGAGCAGACCAGCTTCGCGGCCCACGGGGTAGTACGCACCGAAGACGGCCGGGAGATCAACTTCACCGCCGCGGTGGAGATGGCTCGCGAGTTCACCAGCAACGAAAGCCTGTCGATCCGCGCCGGCGACGCCCTCAAGGACCCGCTGGTGATCAACTACAACGGCACCGCCGCCCAGCTCAGCGAGGAGCAGATGGCCTTCGACATCGACAGCGACGGCAAGAAGGACCAGATCGCCGTGCTCTCTCCCAACAGCGCCTTCCTGGCCCTCGACCGCAACGGCGACGGCACCATCAACAACGGCAACGAGCTGTTCGGTGCGCAGACCGGCGACGGATTCAAGGAGCTGGCCGCCCTCGACGAAGACGGCAACCGCTGGATCGACGAGAACGACTCCGGCTACTCGAAACTGCTGCTGTGGTCCCCCAGCGCCGAAGGGAACGGCAGCCTGAGCACCCTGGCCGAGCGGAACATCGGCGCCATCTACCTGGGCAACGTCTCCACCCAGTTCGACCTCAAGGACAGCAGCAACGACCTCCAGGGCCAGGTGCGTTCCAGCAGCGTCTACCTCAACGAAGACGGCACCCCCGGGACGATCCAGCAGATCGATCTGGTGGCCTGAAGGCATTCGACGACAATCACGACAACGGGCCAACGCCCCCGCCCGTTCACCGAATTGGGCCACTCCCCCAGTGATGGGGAAACGCCGGCGACCGCCGGCGTA
The DNA here is from genome assembly GCF_054657215.1 of Endothiovibrio diazotrophicus. NCBI lineage: Bacteria > Pseudomonadati > Pseudomonadota > Gammaproteobacteria > Chromatiales > Thioalkalispiraceae > Endothiovibrio > Endothiovibrio diazotrophicus. The sequence goes on along the minus strand of NZ_BAAHXB010000001.1, from coordinate 128,348 downwards.
TTTTTTTCCGATTTGGCATGCCCTCACCTGTAGGAGCGGCCCTAAGGGCCGCTCCTACAGGGAAGCAAGGTGCCCGACCCGGGCCTCGCCGGATTCTCCTCCCCCCGCTGGCACCACACCCCGAAACACGGTTTAATCCTCCACACTCCCCGACCAGAGGCAGGACCCACCATGACCGATCAGGAATTCGACTCCCTGCGCAGCCGGCGGCTCCAGTTCGAACGGGCGGCGGCCCACGTCGAGCTGCTGAAGCAGGGATTGGTGGGGTTCCTCACCGCGCCACGGCGCACCATCACGGTCAACTTCCCGGTGGAGATGGAGGATGGCTCGGTACTCACCTTCACCGGCTACCGGGTGCTGCACAACACGGTGTTCGGCCCCGGCAAGGGGGGCATCCGCTACCACCCCGCGGTGGACGCCGAGGAGGTGGCGGCGCTGGCCGCGCTGATGACCTGGAAGTGCGCCCTGCTCCAGCTCCCCTTCGGCGGCGCCAAGGGCGGCGTGGTGTGCAATCCGAAGGAACTCAACGAGTGCGAGCTACGGCGCATCACCCGCCGCTTCATCTGGGAGCTGGGCGAGAACATCGGACCCCACACCGACATCCCCGCCCCCGACCTCTACACCGACGAGCTGACCATGGCGTGGCTCTTCGACACCTACGACATGACCCATCCGGGGCGCAACAACCGCCCGGTGGTCACCGGCAAGCCCCTCGACCTGGGTGGCTCGCTGGGGCGCAAGGGGGCCACCGGCCGCGGCTGCGTGCTGGTCGCCGAGCGCTTCCTGGAGAAGAGCCCGTGGGGCGGCATCTCCTCGCTGGAGGGGGCGCGGGTGGCGGTGCAGGGGTTCGGCAAGGTGGGCCTCTCCGCGGCGCGGCTGTTCCGCGAGCGCGGCGCCAAGGTGATCGCCATCAGCGACACCCAGGGCGGCATCCTGGCGGAGAACGGCGAGGGACTCGACATCGACGCCATCGCCGCCCACAAGGCGGCCAACGGCACCGTGGTAGGGCTTCCCGAGACCCGCACCATCACCAACGACGACCTGCTCGCCCTGGAGTGCGACCTACTGGTGCCGGCTGCGCTCGGCAACCAGATCCACAGCGGCAACGCCCACCGGGTCAACGCCAAGCTGATCGTCGAGGGGGCCAACGGTCCGGTCACCCCGCAGGCGGACGAGGTGCTCGCCTCCCGCGGCATCCCGGTGGTGCCGGACATCCTGGCCAACGCCGGCGGCGTCACCGTCTCCTACTTCGAGTGGGTGCAGAACATAGAGAACGAGCAGTGGCCGCTGGGCGAGGTGCTCGCCAAGCTGCAGGAGAAGCTCTACGGCGCCACCGACGCGGTGGTCGAGGAGTGGAACCGGCTGAAGGTGGAGAACCCCGAAGAGCCCGCCCTCGGCCCGCGCACCGCCGCCTGGACGATCGCCCTGCGGCGGCTGGCCAAGGCGACCTTGGAGCGCGGGATCTGGCCTTAGGGCCCGCGGAACCAGGCCACATGGGAAATCCTGTTTTTTGTGGCGGCCTCTGGAGAGTGAGGGGTGACGTGATGTTGCGTAGTCCGGGAGGGGATGAACAGCACCACGCGATTGAAGACGCAGTGAATCTCCTGCTCCCCGCCCTCTTCCATTCCCATCATGAGGCTGCCGCCGTCACCGTCTTGCCATCCGCGGCTCAGATAAAAGATGGCGCACAGCTTCCGCTTCATCCCGGCATCGTTGTGCGACTTGATGAAATGGCCGGCGGCGTGGGAGTGGGTGACCTGGCTTTCCAAAGCCAGGGGGGCGCCGATCAGCGATGACAGATAGGCCGGGAGCAGGCGGTGACAAAACTCCCAGAAGCCCCGATAGGCCAGGAAACACGGGCTCAGCTCGCATCCTCTCCTCGCCCCCACCACCCGGAGGAAGTGCAGCATTCGCTCCTCTTCCGGGGCCTGCCGAAATCGCTTCTCGTCGACGAAGTGCGGTTCGCCGTACAACTTGTACTGATCCTCGAACTTCGCCTCGTATTCGACGGCCTGGAAGAGTTCGTCGGCCTTCGGCTCGCGGAGGAACCGGTCCAGGCCGACCCCGTTGCGGAAGAGCCGCGGGGAGCGTTGCAGGTCGCGGAACCGCTTCCCTCCTTCCCGGTAGGCGGGGTCGATCCAGTCGTTGGCGCCGATGTTCATCAGGTTGCCCTTCTCGATTCGACGGCTGCAATCGGCCTTGCCTCCGGCCCCTTCCCGGCCCGCGGCAGCCGAAATCATCGGATTGGCGGAGTACGGCGAAGCGTAATCCAGCGTAACGTCGAAACAATTAATTTTGTCCGCCTTCTGAAGGAGGGGCGGGGTTGTCCGACTCCTTTATCGTACTCCAGAATAACGGTCGTCTGATGCCCCGCCGATGCAGCAAAGATCGCGCTAGTGTTGTAATATTTTTCTTACAGCACGCTCACTTTCCGAGAATCACGATTACCATGCATCACGACCTGACGCTGTGCGACTGGCGTTTGAGCAGCGAATTACCCCTTCCCGGCCTCGCCCCCTGGCGCGGCGACGACCGTCCCGCCGATATCGTGTTGACCCTGGGCGAAGTCCCCCCCATGGAGGATCCTCACCCCCTCTACGACGGCCCGCTGGTCAAGCTCGGGCGCGATCACTCGGTTCGCTTCGAGGTTCCCGGCGTGATCACCTTCCAGCTGAGCGAGGGCCGCCGCATCGTGACCCAATTGCACGGCGACGACCCCACCGACCCGACCATTCGCACCTTCCTGTTCGGCGCCATCCTCGGCCTGATCTGCCATCAGCGCGGGCGCCCGATCCTGCATGCCAGTTGCGTCGAGATCGACGGCCGGGCGGTGGCGCTGGCGGGCCCCTCGGGGATGGGCAAGTCGACGCTCGCCGCGGCCTTGATGGCCCGCGGGCATCGCGTGCTCTCGGATGACCTGTGCCTGATCGATCTCGACGGCCCCGTGGCGATTCCCACCTTTCGCCGTCTCAAGTTGTGGCGGGACAGCAGTGAAGCGTTGCAGATCGATACCGCCGCCTTGCCGCGGGTTCGCCCTGAACTGGAAAAGTACGAGCTGCCCCTCGACGAGGACTTCTGTTCCCGGCCGGTTCCGCTGGCCGCCGTGGCGTTGCTGGCCCCTCCCACCCAAACGCACTTGGTGACATTCGGACGGCTGCACTCCGTGCAGGCCGCCTCGAGCCTGCATCGCCAGGTGTTCCGGCGCAGCCTGGCCAATCGAATGGGGCGGCATTCGGCGATGTTCGCCGAGATGACCCGCCTGGCCGACGAGGTCCGCGTGGAGCGGACGATGGTGAAACCCGGTTTCGAGGCGCTCGGATCGATGACGCGATGGGTGGAGGATCTGGCCCGGGCATGAACGGCTTCGTCTGGTTGGTCTCCTACCCCAAGTCCGGGAACACCTGGATGCGCTTTCTGCTCGACAGCGTCTTGCGCGGCGGGGCGGCGGTGGACATCAACCGCCCGGAATTGCCGACCTTCTCCTCGTTCAACCGGGCCGGGCTCGACGACATGCTCGGGGTGAATACCGCCGATCTCACCGAGGCGGAGTGCGACGAGTTCCGTGGCGAAGCCTATCGGATGGTCGCCGAGGAGGCGACCTCAGCGATCTTCTCCAAGGTGCATGAACGTTGGGCCAGGAGCCTCGGCGGACGGACGATCTTCCCCCCCGAGGCCGGGAACCGCGGTATCTATCTGGTGCGCGACCCCCGTGACGTCGCCTGCTCCCTGGCCAACCATCTCGGCTATTCGCTCGACGCCACCATCGACTTCATGGAAGACCCCGATGCGGGGCTGGCGGTAACCGACAATTGCCGGGGGAGCGGCCAGATCGTCCAGCGCCTGGGGGTGTGGAGCGACCATGTCACCAGCTGGCTCGATCAGACCGACATCGCCATGCATTGCATCCGTTATGAGGATCTGCTCGCCGATACGGTGGGGACGCTGGCGACGATGTTTGCGTTCCTCGGGATGGAGGTGGAGAGAGAGGTCCTGCGCAAGGCGAGCGAGGCGACCCGCTTCGAGACACTGCGCGAGGCCGAACGGAGCGTGGGATTCCGCGAGCGCCCTTCGAGTTCTCCCCAGTTTTTCCGCAGCGGCAGGGCCGAGCGTTGGCGCGAGGAACTCACCGCCGGGCAAGCCGGCCGCCTCCAGCGGGAGCACGGCGCGGTGATGGCGAGGCTGGGTTATGTGCCCGAGTAGCCTGTTGTGCCATGGGGGATCGGCCTCGGAAGCGGGATGACGACTTATCACTGGCAGCGCCCCCGCCGTCGGCGCGGTAGCGCCCTCCCGTAGGTTGGCGCTACCGCGCCGACGCGAACGAAGGCAGCGGGCTCACGGCCATGCGGACCCTTCCGAGCGGAACACCCCATCCGGAAGGTTCGGTGGAGACAGCGAAGGGCCGCTGACCTCGTTCGCGTCGGCGCAGTAGCGCCAACCTACGCCCTCTCCCCCACAGTCCGGTAGGCTCCTACGATCCAAGCCGCTCCGCCCACATCAGGAATTGCCCGAGGTGGATGCCGCGTAGCAGCGCCCCGCGCAATGGAAAGGCGGCCCTCTTGGCGGCCGCCGCGTCGGCGGGCCAATCGTCGATGATCCGCTGCATCATCGGAAGATCGAGGCAGTGGCTGGCCAAAGGGGAGCTCCGCATCTGCTCCAGGACGGCGGCGAACTCGTCGCGCCGCCCCTGCACCCGCGAGAACCACTCGGGGCATTGATTGCCCCGTAACCGGTTCTCGAACACCTCCGGCGGGGAACGATCGGCGGCGACCCGGCGGGCCAGGCGGCGGCGGACCCCGTCCTTGAGAAACTGCTCGTCGGGGAGCGACAGACAAAAATCGACCATCCGGGGGTCACCCAGGGGGTCGCGGGGCTCGACGCCCCACCACTGCCGCAGGGCGTTCGTCATCTCGCGCCCCCCCGCCTGCCCCTCGATCATGGCCCGGCGCATCTCCCGGCCGGTAACCCGCCACCCCGCGGGAATGGGGCGAGCCTTCACCCCGCCCACCTCCCGGGCAAACCCGGGGGCGATGCCGCTGACGGTGGAAAGCACCTGCCATTCGCGACGCTTGCGCCGCAAAGGGCTCAATATCTCCTGGCGTAAGGCCCCCCGCCAACCGATCCCCTCGCTCTCCCCCACCAAGGCCAGCTCGCGGGCCGCACGCCACCACCGCCCCCGGCGCAGCTGTCCGATCACGGCCTGGTTGCCGAACCAGCTCAACGTGTGGTTGCCCGAGGTTCCGGTCATCACCACGTGGATCCCCAGCTCCCTGATGCGCCGGTAGAGCGCATCGAACCAGAAGATGTTGATCACCTTGAGCAGCGGCATGGCGGAGCGTTCGAAGAGGGGGGTTGGATCGACCTCCAGCGGGTGGGGTCCACCACCTGGCGTCAGATGGAGGTGCATGTTGGGATGCATGTCGGCCAACGCCTGAACGAAAGGGGTTTCGTCGTCGTACCAAGGGAGATGGGGCGGAGAGCGCGGGACTTCCGGCCGGGGAATGGCGGTCAGGACGTGCAGCGGGTCGGGTGCGATCAAGCGGGCGGTGGTGGCGGCGACGGTCGACGAGTCCAGGCCGCCGGTGGCGAAGGCCGCGACCGGGCCGGCGTTGCGCAGATGGGCCGCGACGATCCGATCGAGCAGCTCGCGGGCCGCCTCGACATACTCCTCATCGCGGGCAAGGCGCAGGGTGGGTCGATCCCCACCCGGACGCCAATACCGCTCACGCCGGAGTCCGGCGGGCGAAAACCGCGCCCAGGTCGCCGCGGGCAGCGATTCGATTCCCTCGAAGAAGCTCTCCCCATCGGTGGGATAGCGATCCATCAGGTAGGCGGCAATGGTCTGGAGATCCACGCGACAGGGGACTCCCGGCAGGGCCATCAGGGTGGTGGCGTCGGTGGCGAAGGCGACGCGCTTGCCGCCTTGATGGAAGAGCAGCGGGCGCCGCCCCTGCGCCGATGCGAGCAACCACAAGCGGCGGCCGGACTCGTCCCATGCGGCCAGGGCGAAATCACCGATCAGTCTGCCGATGCCCTCTTCGCCCCAGCGCTCGAGGACGGCCAAGGCCAATCGGGCATCGCCGCAACGGTCGGGGAGATCGAAAAGAGGAACGAGTTCGTCCCGATTGTAGAGATGGCCATCGAAGAGCAGCGCCAAGCCGCCGGCGCCGCGGAGAAAGCCCTCGCCACCTTCATCCCCGGCATGAACCAGAAACGCCGAGGTGGCGTGCCACACCCTTCCTTGCGGGAACCTCGCCCGCAAAGGAAGCGCTTGGTCAGCGGACACGGGGCCACTGAGATCGACGATGCCCGCAAAGGCCATTCACATGAACCCAAACGCAAAGGGGTAAAACATCAGGGGAGACGAGCGGAGGAGACGAAAACGCCCGCCCCGACCAACCACCGCAAGAGGGCCGGTGTGGCCCCCTCAAGAGGCTTTGGGTGCGAAACTCCCATCGGTATAAATCGGGCCGTTGGAATGTTGCGTCGAAGGGCCGATATCGGCCGCGGTCAGTTTGGGGCGAGACCAGCGGGGACGTTCGTCGAGCTCTTCCGTTTCGGAATCGACGGATGCAGGCGGCGTAAGATCTTGCTCGGACACGGTGACGCTCCTTACTGAAAAGGGAGGGATATAACCAACTCCGCAAGGTGGAAGTGACCCGCCTTACGAAAAAATTGGGGAGAAACGGACGGGCTCAGTGAATCTGAAGCAACCCTTTTTCGAGAAGTTCTCCCAGCAGATCGACGGTATCCCTACGTATTTCTCCTTCATCGGCCCGGTAATGCTGCTCCAGGGCGGCGAGCAGGGCCTCGACACGGGTCGGCTCAGCCAACCGCTCCCAAACGTCACTACCTACCGCGTCCAGGCCGTAGTACTCTCCGTTACTCACGCTCATCAAAACCACCTCACCGTTGACGACGGCGTGCAGGATGTCCGGATGGCGGGCAACAATGGTGCGTTCATCAATACTGGACATGAGGAATCTCTCTCCGGAAAACGGGCTGCGCTGAACATCAAGCCCACCTAAAGATTATAGCGCCATTTGCCGTGTCAACCAATCTAACGCGCGTATTCCGAAGCGATTCAGGCCACCCGTTGCAGCGTTCCTCTTTGCACGCCTATCTCGACGCCCAACAGCAAGAAGTCATGCCTAAATCGGGAGCCAATGATTCAGATTCCGGCGTGGATCGATGTGCTTCCCGGGAACGATATCGAACGCTATGGTGACTCGCGGCCGATCGCTGTTCCATTGGGACGACCGGTGCCGGTCGTCCTCGCTCTTGCCGAACACCAGCAGATTGTCCTTGCTCGGGATCCTGATCGTATTTTTCATGAACGGGAACAGGTATTCCGTATAACTCGGCTCCACCTCCACATCCACGCAATAGAATCCGTGCCACACCCCCATGCCCGCCGGCCAGTGACGATGCCAGCCGATAAACTCCCCCTTCTGGAAGACATTCAACCAACATTGAATATAATATGGATCGGAGGGATTTACGACACCACGAAAAATAGACCTGATCGCTTCATACAACTCATGTAATTGCGGAAAAGGATACATCAATACATTGTACTTTTCATAAAGATTGGTGACCATGGTCGCATGCCCGCCATAGTGATTCACACCCTCCTCGTAGAATTTCTCCGCGATCAAATCATAGAGCTTTCCGCCACTATCCCGGATCGCGCCAAGATCCAGACTCAGGCGCTTGGTATACAAATAATCGAAATAATTATCATCGTACATCTTGTCCAACCCCAACAGATCGTGTTGACTCGAACCGGATCCCACCCTCATCCCGTGCGGCACCGGATTCCACCCGGCTTGGAATTCCCGACAGGTCGTGAACCTCTCTTGAACTCACTCCGGGGCGTCTCCGAAGTGCACCGGTACGATGACCGATATATCCAGAGGCTCATTGGAATCAACAGGTGTCATGGCAACCAGGTCGTGGCTCGTGGATTGCACCCGGCGGCGGCGCGGGCTTCATCCGTCCCTGGAAGGATCGCAAAGGCGAGGCCGGGAGCACGATCAATACGCGATCTGTCCCTTGCTTCGGAGCTTCTTGAAGCGAGTGAACCCGGCCTCGGCCAGGGCGGCCACGTCGAATTCGGTCATCTCGTCAAGGCTGGCGATGAACGCATTGTAGCGGGGATTGTGCAGTTGGGCACAGCTGATTTCAGCACCCGGAAAGCGCTTGTTCATCAGCGTGAACGACTCGTAGCACTCCATGGTGGGACAGCGATACATGCAGCCGGCATTGGCGAACAGGCGAATGCGCTGCTTCGCCGCGATGGTGGCCAGTTCGTCCCGTTTGGTGTTGAGTCGGGGATGCAGGACCACCACGTCGTAGATCCGGAACCAGGCATCGAGGTCGTCGACCGAGGTGATGCGGTTGATCACTGAGGCCTCGATTTCGTAGTCGGGGAAATCCTCGCGAATCCACTGGGCGAGATCCGTGTGGGTGACGATCACGCTGTTGCCCTTGCGGTGATAGCGGGCCAGGAACGGTTGGTTGCGCAGGTAGTCGGCCCGGTTGAGCAGCGAGGTCTGCAGCGGGATGCGGTAACCGATCCCGTGATCGTACATCCAGGCGACGTCGGCCTCGGACAGCTCCGGCTCGACGAACCGTCGTCCACCATACAGCGACGAGTATTCCCGGAAGGCGAACACGCTCCTGACCGGAACGTCGGAAAAAAACTCCGCCAGAAACGCGCCGATCGGCTGATCGGGAGCCTTCCTGCGGGCGGAAACGGAAAAGTCGAGGGAGGCGATATCCATTGGATGAGGGTAGGCGCAACCGGTGGAAAAGGGAAAGCGCTCTGTGCCGGCCTCATGGACCTCCTCCAACTCCGGAGAGACTGGCGCCGACATCTTGACAGGCTCCCGAAGGGCCGGGATGATTCGGCGCAACCAATTGGATTTAAGATTCTTTTTCTTCTTCCCGGAGTAAGGTCGCGCGCCTCGCACGCATCCCCAAAGCAAATTGACGAGTGTTAATACCCTTCTCGTGTCAGGGGCGAAGCTGGTGGTTGCCGCGGCCATCATCTGGCTTATCCGCGATCAGTTCGAGCCGAAGCATTTTCGGCTGCTCCTGGAGCAGCCGCTGATCGCCTTGGTGGTGCCCCTCTCCTGGATCCTGAACCAGCTCGCCACCGGCATACGCCTCGCCCATCTGCTGCGCTGCGTCGCACCGGTCAAAGCCCAATCGGAGATCCTGCGGGCCAATTTCATCTCTCTCTTCGTCGGCACGGCGGTGCCCGGATTCGCCGCCGACGTGGTGAAGCTTTTCTACCTCAAGCGCGCCTGCCCCTCGCTCGGCAAGACGGAGATCGCCGTTCTGCTGATCCTGGATCGCCTTCTCGGCCTCCTCGCCATCCTCTTTTTCGCGGCCCTGTCCAGCCTCTGGCTGTTGCCGGGAATGGAGGGTCGAAACCGATTGCTGTTGCTGGTGCCGATTGGCCTGTTGCTGCTCTTTTTCGCCTCGATCGGGCTCAGCGGGGGCGTGGCCAAGGCAATCTCCGGCCGGGTGAGCCGTTCCCGGTTCCAGCGGGCGTTGCAAGTCGTCCGGCAGGTCGCTCGCCGGGAAAATCTCCCGCTGCTGGGAAAGGTCCTCCTGTGGAACCTGGCGGCGGTCTTCGTCCTGATCTTCGGCCTGACCCTTGCCGGCGGCTATCTGCATGAGACCTTTCAGGGCGAGGCCCACTACGCCTTGCAGTTCCTGCTCATTCCGGTATCGCTGATCGTCGCCATGATTCCGCTGACGCCGTTGGGGATCGGGGTCACCCAGGTCAGCCTGGGTGTCCTGTACGGCGGGTTCTCCCTCGCGGCCCAGGTCGGGGTCTCGGTCAGCAGCCTCAGCCAGATCGGCTACCTGGTGGTCGCCCTGTCGATTGGCGTCCCGCTGTTTATCGGCTATCGTCGGCGAATCGAAGAAGAGAGCAAAGCCTCATGAAGCCCGGCACGATCAAGGCGATGGTGGTGGTCGCTGGCGCGCTGGTCGGTCTCGCCTACTGGGCCGCCGCTTTCCTGCTCTATCCCGACGAGCCGTTCTACCTCAAGGTCGTCTTCCGCCTCGGCGACCTGCAGTATTTCCCGCTCATCGAGTCGCTGGCGCGCCTGGATCTGTCGCCGACCTACAGCGCGGTATTCTCCGGCTCCGGCCTGGTCCGCTTCCCCCTGCCGCCGCTGATCCCCCATGCCGTCGGCTTCGCCCTGGCCGGCCCCGCCGGGCTGATGGCGGCCGACGTGGTGGTGGTGGCGGTCGCCGGCTACGCCTTCTATTGGCTGTTTCGGGTCGCCTCGGCCTCCCGGCAGTGGGCCGCGGTGCTCGCGCTGATCTGTATCAGCACCTACTTCGTCCTGCCGACCCACGGCATGGTTTACGGCCTTCGCCTGCCGCGCCCCGAGGTCACCAATCTCTTCATCGTGGGGTTCCTCGGCTATCTGCTGCTGTGGATCCGCCGCCCCGGGCGGCTCCTCAAGCGCGGCTGGCGGATCGTCGCGTTCGGTGCGCTCACCGCCCTGGTCTTGCAGGGCTCGGTCTACTTCTTCCTCATCGGCGTGACGCTCCTGGCCGCGGCGGTGGCGGAGAGTCTGCTTTCGTGGCGGGTCCTCCTCGACCGGCGCCTCGGGCGGGCCGCCCTCCTCTTCGTCGCCGCCTTTCTCGTCGTCGGCCTGCCGTTCGCCGTGCAGGCGCTGTGGGGGGCACCCGATCTGGCGACCCGCTTCGGCCTCTATCCGGCCGAGCAGCGCGCGGCGGTGGTGGCCACGTTTTTCCGGCCGCTGCTGGCCGCCATGGGGCCGCCCTGCATTGCCGCCGCGGCGATCCTCGTGCTCCTGCGCCTGCGTGGCCGCAGTACCCGGCTGGCGGCCGCCCTGCTGAGCTTTCCGCTGCTGGCGGGCGGGGCGGCGCTGATCTTCTTCCTCCTCAGTCCGGCCTACGTCCAGCTCTTCCATTTCCCCGACAGCGTGGCCGACACGGGCCGCTTCGTCCTCATGCTGCTGCTCGCTCAACTCGGCCGCCTGGGCCTGCCATCGCTCCCGCGGCGCTGGAGCGGGCCGGCGACCGCTGCCGCGCTGCTCGCGTCGGTCGCGCTGATCTTCGGCTGGCAACTGCACAGCCTGCCCCATCACAAAGTGACCGGCTCCGCCAACACCTTCGCGGCGGAGCGCCAGCGGCTGCGCGACGACGTGGCGACGCTCATCCAGCGTTTCGGCGCGGCCCCCGGCGGGGCGCCCCGTCAGTTGCTGACCAACGACCACCACCTGCTGACCTGGTGGGTGATGGCCGGCCAGGGGACCCTGCTGATGCCCGACGTGTTCGAAGTGGTGCTCACCGACCAGCAGATCGAGACCCAACTGGTCCAGGTGGGCAAGTATCTCGGCTGGAGCGGGGCGACCTGGTCGGGCTATATCAATCAGGACCGGTTGATGCCCCACCACGTGCATAACAGCGTCCTGCTCTATTTCCACAGCCACGCCAAGTATCAGGCCTCCTCGCTGCACTCGCGGGCACCGCCGGCCGACTATCCGGCGCGCCTGCGCCCGGTGATCGCCCGGGCACGCTCGACCTGGAGCCTCGCCCTCCCCTTCTCCGCCCGCCAACGGTTGGACACCGCCTACGCCGCGACCGGGCGGGACCCGCGCTTCGCACCGGATCTGATCGTGTGGGGGAAGTATCGGGGCACCCCCGCGGCATCGCCGCCGGCGGAGTACCACCGGGTGCTCGACCTGCCGAACTACACGGTGTGGCAACGGCAAGCGGGGCTTGGAGAGCAGACGCCGATCCCACTACCGTAGGATGGGCAAAGGAGCACAGCGACGTGCCCATCAAACGAAGGCAGTGAACGTCACGTTGGCAGTTTCGTTTTGATGGGCACGCTGACGCTTTGCCCATCCTACGAACTCAAATCCACCCACCGGCCACCCGCAACACCACCAGGTACCACAGGTTCCTCGCCATGAAGCGCAGCCGTGAAGGGAGGGAGAAGGCCCATTTGGAGCGGCCGGCCTGGCGTTCGAGAAACCGCACCGGCACGCTGACCACCTCCCTTCCGGCGCGCACCGCCTTGTAGTAGGCGTAGATGTCGAGTTCATAGCCCACCGGCGGGTGGCGGAACTGCTCCAGCAGGCTGCGGTGGAACAGCTTGGGCTGGGCGTTGATCTCCTCCAGGCGCAGGCCCAGGATCAGCCGCGAGAGGCGGGTCTGTAGCCGGGTGAGCCGCCCGGCGCGGCCACGCTCGTTGACCCGATGGCCCTTGCCGAAGCACGCCCGCGGCGCGGGGCGCGCCAGCACCGCGTCGAACAGGCGCACCACATCCTCCGGCGGGCACTGCAGGTCGGCGTGGGACCAGGCCAGGTAGTCGCCGCCCGCCTCGGCCAGACCGCTCAGGATGCCGTGACCGTAGCCGCGGTTGTGCGCGACGGTGGCGCCCTTGATGGCAAACGGCGCCCCCTTCGCCACCTCTTCGGTGATGCGCCGGGCAGTGTCATCGGTGGAGCCGTTGTCCACCAGGATCAGCTCGACGCCGGCACGGCCGGCCAGCGCCCGGCGGTAGCCATCGACCAGCCGGCCCAGGGTCGACCCTTCGTTGTAGCAGGGCAGGACAATCGAGAGCGTGTTCATGAAGCGGCGAACAGCTCGCGGCGCTCGCACCAATAGCGATGTTCCATGAACTCCTCGGGGGTGCCGAGGTGGACGTACTGCTCCAACGGATAGGCCATCACATCGAGTCCCTCGGCAACGAAGTGGGCGAAGGCGTTGTCGGCCACCATCTCGCCGCCGTGCCACGGCGGCACCCGGTCGAGCCGCTGGAAGATCGCGCCATCGGCGACCCAGAAGAAGCCGGCCAGTCCCGGATCGTCCTGCGCGCCCTTCCCTTTCACATGGACCGCCGTTACCCGGTCGCCCTCGACGCTGACGTGGGTGTGGTGGGCCGCCATCTTGCGCTGGGTGAGCGAGGGCCGGAAGGTGAAGATCACCGCGTCGGGCCGCCGCCGCGCCAGCGTGGCGCGGAAATGCTCGGGGTCGAACAGGCCGAAGGCGTCGCACGAGGTGAGGAAGAAATCGCGCTGCCGGCAGAGCAGCGGGGCGGCCTGGCGCAGGGTCTCGAACTGGGAGCCGGTCTGCTGCGGCAGGACCAGCCGCTCCTCCTGATCGCCCCGGGGGGAGCCCAAGGCGTCCAACTGCCCGGCGATCGCCGGCGTGGTGATCAGGGTCGGCGCGGCGGCGGGGAAGCGCGCCGCGCAGTAGCGGTACATGGGCTGCCCGTCGATCGGAATCAGCGCCTTGGGCTGCGCGGAGAGGCCGTCCATGCGCTGGCCCAAACCGGCCATGGTCAGGATGTTGCGCCCCTCGCCCGCCTCGGCCACCGGCGGTGCCGAGGTCAGCACACGCTTCCAGCGGAGAAAATCCACGAGCTGTGCGGGCACCCCCCAGTGGATGAAGAAGGGCACCGGTTGCAGCGACACCTCCGCCCCGTCGGCCGCCAGGTAGTTGAAGATCAGCGAGGGAAAGAACTCCCCGCTGACCCGGACGTCGTCCTCGATCAGGCGTCGCGTCGCCGCCATCATGGCACGGCCGTCGCGCACGAAAAAGGCGCCGATGGAGAGCGGCTCGGCCATCCAGTCATCGGTGAACGAGCCCTTCTCGCGCAGCGCGTCGAGCCGCTCCGGGGCATCGGCACGCGGCCGGCAGAAGGCCGAGTAGTTGTCGGCGATCAGGTGGGGGTGGAAGCCCTGGTGGGTGTAGATCACCGCGTCGTGGTCGAGCCGGGCACGCACCGCGTCGAAGTCCCAGCGCCAGGCGATGTCGCAGTAGGCGATGAAGAACGACTCGTCCAGCGGCAGTTGATCGGCCGCGGCGGCGAGCGACCAGGCCGGCCCCTCGCGATGGGGCGGGATGAAGATCAGCGTGCAGCCGAGTTCACCCTCCAGATAGCGGACCTCGCCCGGCGAGAGTAGCTCGCGGCAGGTGACGATGAAGCGGCGCACCTCGGTCGGAAAGCGCTCCACCACATGGGCGATCATCGGCCGGCCGTCGATCTCGATGAACGGCTTGAAGGTGTCGTAGCCGGCCTCGCGGAAGCGGCGGCCCTGTCCGGCCATGGGGATCACCAGGTTAAGGGGCATCACGCCTCCGCCAGCCGCTGTTGCAGGCGCCGCAGCCGATCGAGGGTGGCCTCCTCGCCGTCGGCGCGGACGATGGACCAGCCGGCGAAGAGCCGGGCGCCGGCACGGCGGCACGGCTCGATGACGTCCAGGGTCAGCCCGCCGTCGATCTCGATCAGGAAGCGGCGGCCGTCGGCCCGCGCCAGGCGCTGGAGCGCCGCCAGCCGCTCCAGGGTGGCCGGGTCGAAGCGCTGTCCGCCGCGACCCACCGGCACCCCCATCACCACCGACCAGTCCAGGTCGGCCTGGCGCACGATCGTCCACAGGGCGTCGTCGATGGGCCGGTCGGTCTCCAGCACCAGGCCGGGCCGGGCCCCGCGGCGGCGGATGTGGTGCAGCGCCGCGATCAGCGCCTCCTCCCGTGCCACGGCACGGGGGTGGAGGGCCACGGCGTGGCAGCCGGCGTCGAGGTAGCGATCGATGAGCGAGACGCCGCCCTCCTCCGCGGCCTGGGGCTCTTCGGCCATCAGGTGGGCGTGCAGCCGCACCTCGGGATGATGGCGGCGGAGGTAGTGCACCTTGTCGAGCACATCGATCACCCGCGGGATGAAACGGCCGTCCCCCACGTCGATGTGGAAATGGCGCACCCCTTCGGCCACCAGCCGATCGACCAGGCGGCAGTAGTCGGGGCCGAACGGGACCTCGATCATCGAGGCGGAGAAGGCGCAGTCCATCTCGTCCGCGGCCGGAGTGTTCCGCCGGAACGCCTTGAAACGTCGGCACAACGCCTCGTCGTCGCTGCGCAGGGCGATCAGATGGTGACCCGCGCGGACCGATATGCCACCGCCGGCAGCGACCAGTTCGTCGAACAGCGCCAGCTCCGCGAAACGGGAGAAACGCTGCACCCACACCCCGCCGCGGTCGAGGAGACGACGCAGCCCCTGCGTCGGCGAGAGGGCCTCGTCGGCTGCCTCGATCGCCAGCGGATAGTCATGCAGGAAATCGGGCAAGGTGAACGGCGCGGGGGTAAGCAGGCGCGGAGGGACTTCGTGGACAGGGAGCGGATGGTACGGTGCGCTCACCCGCAGCCGCACTCCGTCCGGCGGTGTCACCGCGCCAATCTCCCGCTCGATCCGCACCCGGGAGCGCCCCCCCGCCCACACCACCTGGATCTCCAGCGCGCCGTGAGCGACCTCGGCCAGGAGATGGAGCGGCTCGCCGCGCGGGGCGGTAACCGAGACGCCCAGCGACAGCGGCAGCCGGCGGGCATCGACTCCCGGCGAGGCGTGGGTGTGGCGCAGACGGAAACGGATGGCGTGGTCGGCGAAACGCCGCTCCAATCCGGCGAGCAGGGACTCGGCCTGCTGAAACGGATCGCCGCCCACGCCCCCCGCATCTTGGCGCAGGTACTCGCCCACCATCCGATCCCAACTCACCACGGCGTCGAGCAGGGCCTCCAGCGCCGAAGATAGGGCTGACTCCACGAAAAGCGAGGGGGAGAGGAGACGTGCGGCGACACCGGAAACCCCTTCGTGGAGGCTCTCCCCGGACGGCGCGTCATCGCCCAGCCAGGCACGAACGAAGGCGAGCGACTCCAGGCGGGGCGCGCGGTAGTCGCTGTTGTCGACCACCCGGTCGAAACGGCTGCCGAAGCGGGCGAGGTGGTGGCGGAACGAGGGGAGGTCGATACGCTGGAAATAGTCCACCGCCTCGGCCTCGCCGCGGTAGCCGCTGACCCGCGCCACCTTGCGCCGCAGCAGCTCCTGCGGGCTGCTCAACAGCAGCAGGTTGAGGTCGATCAGCTCATCCAGTTCGGGACGGGCGGTGTAGTGGCCCTCGATCAGGATCACCAGCCCCGGTTCGAGCCGGCACTCGGCGCCGCCGACCGCGCGCCCGCCGTCGGGCCGCGAATAGAGGCGGTCGAGGCGGATCACCTGCGATCGACGGGGGCCCGTGGGATCGGCGCACAGCGCCTCGCGGAAGCGGCGGACCTGTGCGAGAAACCCGCGGGCCAGATCGAGCCGCATGTGCAGCTCCCCCTCGAAGGGGAAGGTGTCGACCCGCGCCTCACGCAGGTGGGCCAGATCGGCCAGCCGCGGCTCCCGCTCGGCCAAGGTCCAGTCCAGGCGATAGGACCAGACCGGCCGGCCGTCGCGGCGCAGCAGCTCGGCCAGATCGTCGGCGAGGATGGTCTTGCCGGCGGCGGTCGGACCGTCGATGCCGATCACCGCGACGGTGTCCTCGTAGGCCGCCAGGGTCTGCGGCAGGACCTCCTCGTAGAGCCGCCGCGCCAACGGACCGGGGATGCGTTCCGCGCTCACGCGGTCTCTTCACCGCGGAAGGGGGCGCCGGCCCACGCCTCGGGCGTCTTGGTGCAGACCGCGTCGATGGCGATGCCGCGGGTCGTCAGCTCGGCCCGCATCGCCGCCACCGGCGCGGAGCCGCTACGGCCCACCAACTCGGGGGAGACCAGGCAGAGCCGCAGCCCCGCCTGCTGCAGGCGTTGCGCCTCCTCCCCGGTCAACGCCAGGTGGGTGAAGGTGTCGACCCATACCCAATCGACCCGCCCGGCGAGGCGCAGGGCGGTTTCGACGCTTTCGTATTCGGACACCCGCACGGCGCAGCGGCGTTCGCCGGCCAGCGCGCTTTTGAGCAGGAAGGGGAAGGACTGGTCGAGGAAGAAGAACGCCTCGATGCGGTGCTCGGCCAGCCGCGCCAGGACCGCCCGCTCCAACCCCTCCTCCTTCACGTTGACGATGAGGAAGCGGTGGCGGTAGGCGGTGAGCCAGTCGGCGAATCGCTCGCCGGTGACGAAGGGGTCGTGGGCCAAGATCAGCTCGCCGTCCCGGCTGCGCAGGTCGATCTCCACTCCCAGTTCGGGAGGCGTCGCCTGGAGGTCCGAAAGCGTGTTGCAGCGATGGCGAATGATCAAGGCGGGTCGGTCGGTCAGGTACGAGGCCAATAATGCCGCCGGAAGCGGGCGGTAATGATAGCGTAGAAACGAACGGTCGGGACGGCGTTTCGACGTTCACCATCCCCCGTCACCGGCAGGCACTCCCGGCCAGCTCGGCGAAGCGCGGAGGATAGCGGGTGGCCTGGGTGATCCTCGCCACGTGCGTCTCGTCATAGCGGTTGATGAACTCCCACACGGTCTTGCCGCCCGGCGTGACCTCGAAGGCCCTGCCACCGTCGAAATCGGTGATCAACAGGTTGCCGTTGCCGAGACGCTGCACCTTTCCACCGATCTGCGAATAGAACGGGTCGGTGGCGTCTCCCTGGTAGCCAATGGTGACCTTGCGGGTTGCGGGGTCGATCACGGCGATACGGCTGCCGCCCAGATTCCGCCCTCCCGCCCCGTCCGATCGATTGTCGAACAGCAGGATCGTGCCGTCGGCGAGGAACTGCGCGTCGTGCTGTTGCCGGAACGGTCCGGTCTGCGTCCACACGATCCGTCCGCTATCCGGCCGGATCACCGCGAGCATGTTGAGCATTCTCAACGAAACCAGGATGTCACCGGCCTGGAACATCGGAAACCTCGCGGCGTCCCTCTCCTGCAAGACGGCGACGGAGTTCAAATGGGTCAGATCCGCCACCCGCTCGCCCTCCTCGGCACCGGCCCCGGAGCCCTCTCCCGGATCGCCGGCGATCTGGCCATTCCGCGGGGCGGTTACCAGATGGTTCCAGCGGCCGTTGAACAGATCCGCTTCCAGCCCGCTCTTGTAGAAGGCGTCGATGACCGACCATTGGCGGAGGATCGCTCCATCCGGGGCGACCTCGGTGACGAAGTTCTCGTAGTAGGCGATATCCAGGGGGCGGTAGTGGATCGCCTGCTCGTCGTGCACCTTCTGGATGGGGACCCAGAAGTGCCCCTTCTCGTCCAGGAACAGCGAGTGGTGGGTGTGCTCCGGCAGGATCCAGGAAACCTCACCGCACCGGTTCATCCGAACCAGCGCATGGCCGTCGTAGTTGAAGGCGATGCCCCCATCGGGAAGGAGGATGGCGCCGTGAATCAGGACGTTGAAGTCGTCGCTGTCGTCGCCGATGGCGTGGCGGAGCTTGCGGTAGGCCACCTCCCACTCGTGGAGAATGGCGCCATCCCCGGCGAGGAGCTTGATACCCACGTGATCGTCCCAGAAGCCGGTAATCAGCGTCGGCCCGGGCTCCATCGCCTGCCGGTCATGGATCACCACCCCGGAGCCGGGACGGGTGGCGGGGCGCAACTGGCGGGTCGGCTTCAGGTCGAGATTGTCTCCCCAGTTGCCCATCCAATCCCTCGCCGCCATGCGCGCCTCGGTGAACAGACGGTCTCCCGCGTCGAAGAGGTGGAAGGGATAGATCCGGTGTCGTCCCACGGCGAAGCCGTAAATCATGGCGACAAGGAGCAGGGTCAGGACGAAGTAGACGAAGAGGAGATTTTTTCCGCTCCACTTCATCACGTATCCGCGGGTCTTGGAATCGATTTTTGGCATGCTGTTTTCGTTTCGTTCGGGTGCCGGGGAGAGGACGCCACTTCCGGCACGACGCCCCTATGTTGTCGGTGGCGAGCCGGCGAGAGCGCATAGGCGTTGGTAGACCTCATCGGTCTCTTCGCGGATGGCGGCAAGCTCCGCGACGGAAAATTTCGGTGTGTAGTAGGTGGGGCTGCTGATCCGGGCGGCGTGGGTCGCCAGTTGCCCGGGCGTGATATCGAGCTGGCAGTGCGCGAACAGGCGTGCCAACAGATTGCCGGGATTGCGGCACAGCTCGTCGTAGTCCGCGATGAACAGCTGTCGCGATATTCGCGGATCGCGCTCGATCAGCTCCGCGACGTGGCCGTACAGCGAGGCCCAGCTCGCCGCCGTTCCCCGGACCTCCTCACCGGCCTGCCAGAGTCCCTGGATCCGCTCGACCGCGCCGTGCTCACCGACGTTTACCGCACGGCGATCCAACCCGAACTCGAAATGCCCGAGCCGCTGGAGGTAGCGGAGCACGGCGGGATTGCGGCGCCCGGCGGCGACGAACAGCCGGTGCTGCTTGATCAGCGAGGCGACCTGCGCCACCGGATGGCGGACCGGAACCACCAATCGGGCATCGGGAAAGAGCCGCAGCAGGTAGCCGAGCCGGGAGAGGTTGTAGTTTCCCTTCGCCAAGTACCGGCTGCCCCCACGCAGCAGCAGGATCTTGCGCAGGTGGTCGCGGTAGAAGGCCTCGAATTCCGGGTGGTGACCGGTGGCGTCGAGCACGTTGTCGACGGCGGGGTCATGGGCGTGTGGAAAGAAGGCCATCCAGACCATCTCCTCGACGGCCTCCGGGCTGTCGGGGGTGATCTTGATCCGGTCCTTGTGCGCCCGTTCGACGGGTTCCATGGAGCGCTTCGCGGCGCGGTCGAGGAACGCATTCCAGATTACCGGGGTGAGGGCGAAGGGGTAGTCGCGGTAGCGGTGGCTGGCCGTCTCCCGGTGCTGCTCGAGCATTTCGAGCAGCACGGTGCTTCCCGAACGGGCCATCCCGGCGATGTAGATCGGGCGATCGATGGGGATTGCCCGCAAACGCCCGGCAAGCCATCCGGCCTCGATTCGCCCCAACCGGACGAACAGCCTCTGCCACGCTGCGGCCAAGCCGCCGGCCCAGTCGTCGAACCGCGAGACCTCGATGGCGGCCCCCTGAGACAAGGCCCTGCCCTACTCCCCGGAGGTTTCGTCCGGTGCATCCTTGCGGTCGGCCTCGGACCGACCCTTTTTCAGCTTTTGCCGCAACATCCGGATCGGCCACGCCAGCAGCCCCCCGGCGGCGATCGCCAGAAACGAGATAACGGCGCCCAGCGAACCCAGCAGGGTGATGCCGGCACCGGGACCGACGTAGGCCATCGCCGGCGGGGAGAGCGACACGATCCAGGTGGCGACGAGCAACGCGGCAGTGGTCGGGAGTTTGCGACCATTTCGACGTGAGCATTTCATAACGACGTTTCTCGAACGATCAAAGGAAGGCCACCGATAAACAGATAAAATAACTTTAAATACAATAGGTTGAAAAGGAGTATTTCAGCCATCCCCAACCCTGTCAAGGTAGCGTGGAGCGCCCGGGTCGGCGCGCTGGCAGCGGCGCCATTTTCGCGACCGCTACCGCAGCCACGCCGACCAGGCGTGATCGCGCTCGACCTGGCATCGGCCGCGAACGCCGCCACCACCCCTTCTTGTCCACGCGATTCCAGACGCTTAGACTGTCGCCCCCGCCTCGCCGCACAAGGCCGTTCGTCCCGGGGCCAATTGCTCGGAAGAGACGATACCATGCCCAGGCCTGCCTTCGGCCCACTCCTGACAACGCCCGTCATCCTCGCTGTCGCCCTTGTGGGCATCCCTTTCGGGCTGGCGATGTGGAGCTTCCTCGCCGGTCAGCCGCCCTCGCAGTTCATCCCGTTCGCCGCCTTCGGTCTCACCACCGAGGACTGCTTCGCGCTGTCCGCAATCGGCTTGGTCGTCGTGTTGTCGTTCAACTGGATCCGGCGAAATCCGCTCTTCGCCTACTTCATCGTCTCCCTGGTCGTGCTCTCCGTCACCTACGGTTTCGCGGTCGGCAAGCACAGGATCTACCCCTATCCTCTCTTCGCCGCCGGCGATCGGTTGTGGGCCCAGGCGCGTATGGCCGCCACGGACTGGGGGAGCGATTGGCAAGACAACCTCCAGCTCCGGCCCACCCGCCAACTTCACCGCACCACCCGCTCCGGAAACGGCGTGCTGCGCCGGTCACCGCAGGCGATGCAACCCGGCCCGACGCTGCTCGTCGGCTTTTGGGACAACCACCTGGGCGTGAAGCTGATCGCCGCCGACGGCGCGCTCCTCCACGAATGGGATGTGGCGTACGGGAAGTTCAGGCAGGCGGTGTACAACAAGCGCAACGACGCCAACGGGGACAGCGACTTCAACCGCTTGATCCACGGCGTCGTCCTGCTTCCCGACGGGGACATCGTCTTCAACTACGACAACAACGCGATGGTGCGGATGAGCTGGTGCGGGACGGTCTCCTGGATCCTGGAGGAGAGCACCCACCACGCCATCTCCCGGGATCAGCAGGGCAACTTCTGGGCCCCGCTCCAGCGCCCGCGTGACGGACGGGAGCAGAATCTCCCATTTCCCGATGGTTTGTATTGGGAAGAGTCCGTGGCGAAGATCTCACCCGATGGCAAGATTCTGCGGGAGTTCCCGGTGATCGAGGCCCTCTATCGCGGGGAGTTCGAATCGGCCTTGGCCACCCGCTGGAACACCTTGTCAAAACAGATGCGCAATCCCCGGGGCGAACACCTCGTGGAGGACCTCTCGATGGTAATAAACGGGGCGATCATCCCCAACGTCACCCACCTCAACTCGGCTCAGGTCCTGTCGCCGGCGCTGGCCGACCGCTTCCCCGCGTTCAAGGCGGGCGACATCCTCGTCTCCCTGCGCGGCATCGACATGATCGCGGTCATCGACCCAAATACGGAGCGGGTGGTGTGGGCGCAATCGGGGCCGTTCCTGCGCCAGCACGACGCCCAGTTCCTGCCCGACGGCCACCTGCTGGTGTTCGACAACTATCTGCAACCCCTGGGAGGCAGCCGCATCGTGCTCGTCGACCCCGATACGCGCAAGGTCACGACCCGCTATCGTGGAACGCCGTCCGATCCCTTCTTCACCGCCATGGGCGGGAAGGTGCAGCCCCTCGCCAACGGCAACCTGTTGATCACCGAGTTTGCCGGCGGACGGGCGTTCGAGGTCACCCCCGCCGGGCAGATCGTCTGGGAGTTCCTGAACCGATACGACCAGGATCACGTGGCGACGCTCACCCAGGCGACCCGTTACCCGCCGTCATTCGCCGATTTGGCGGGGCGCTCCTGTCATTGAAGATCGGCGTTGACCTTGCCGTTGGGATGTCCCCACCGGTTGATCTTGAGTTCCGGATCGTGGCGGTACCAATCCTTGACGAGTGGCAGGACGATCGATCCCGACGCCTGCCGAAGGGGACATGAATCCATGCGGACATCGGTTTACAGGACCATGGTACTGGTCGCCGGGGCGCTCATCGGCGCCTCGTATTGGGCGGTCGCCTATCTGCATTACCCGGCGGAACCGTTCTACGTCAAACTCCTTCTGCGCATGGATGCGCAGTACTTCCCGCTGATCGAGTCGCTGTCCAGGCTGGAGTTTTCCCCCACCTACAGCGCGGTGTTTTCCGGTTCCGGTCTGGTCGATTTTCCCCTGGCGGCGCTGATCCCTCACGCCATCGGCTTCGCCCTGGCCGGTCCGCACGGCTTCATCCTCGTCGACATGCTGGCGGTCGCCATCGCGGCCTACGCCTTCTATACCCTGTTTCGCCTCGGCACGGCGCCGAAGTACCTGGCCGCGCTGCTGGCGATCGTCTGCGTCGGCTCGATGTTCATCCCCTTCATCCACCACAAGATCTACGCCTTCCGCATCCCCCGCCCGGAGATCAGCAACCTCTATTTCACGCTGTTCCTCGGTTACGCCCTGCTCTGGTTTCGCCGTCCGCGCCTGTTTCTCGCCGGTCGGGGAAGCAGACGGCGGACGGTCGCCTTCGGTGTAGTCACCGCGCTGGTGCTGCAGAGCCAAATCTACTTCTTCTTCATCGCCCTGGCGGTCCTCCTCTTCCTGCTCACCGAGAGTCTGGTGTCCCGGCGAGTCGCGCTCGACCGGGGCACGGGAAAGGCCGTCGGGCTCTTCGTGCTGTCGTTCGTCGTCGTCGGTCTGCCGTTCCTGATCCAGCTGCAGTGGGGCGAACCGGACCTGAAGGCACGAATGGGCGTCTACGCCGCCAGCCACCGCGAGCTGGTCCTGGGATTGTTCACCAAGCCCATCCTCGCCGGCCTTGCCTTGCCCTGCGGGCTGGCCGCGGTGCTCGCCTATCTCTCACGCCGTCGCCGCCGCGCGCTGCGTGTCGCCTGGTTTTCCACCGTTATGCCGCCGCTGGCGGCGATCGCCGGCATCGGCTTTCTTGCCGCCAGCCCCCTCCACATCCTGCCCTATCACGTTCCGTCGAGCGTGCGGAACGTCGATCAGATCGCCCTGCTGTTGCTGATTCCGCTGCTGCGCCTGCTGTTGTTGCGGGTTCCGAGAAGGTTCACTCTTTCGCTGCGCAAGATCCCCCCACGCCTGACCGGCGCCATGGTCGGCGCGGCGATCCTGGTGGTGGTCGCACGGAGCTTCACCGACCGCTATGCGGGCATGCCCACCAATTCACTTGCGGTAAGCGCCCGCTTCGGGCTCCAGGCCCTCGACCGGTATCGGGAAGATCTGGGAGCCGTCATCGACCTGCTGCGACGAGCGCCGGGGAGCGCGCCTCGTCTGCTGTTGACCAATGACTACTACCTGTCGGTGTGGTGGGTGATGGAGCGCCAGGGGACCCTGCTGATGCCGAACGTGTTCAACGTGGTCCTCACCGATCGGCAGGTCGAGGAGCAGCTGATTCAGGCCGGGAAATATCTGGGGTGGAACACCGCGGCGTGGGCCTCCTTTCTCACCCAGGACGCGCTGCACGACGGACGGATCGACAATCTGAACCTGGTGTTTTTCCTCGGCTGCAACAAGTACCAGGCCTCCGCGCTCCATTCATGGGCCCCGCTGGACGACTATCCCGTCGAGCTGCGCGATGCGGTGAGCGGGTCCACCTCGTCATGGAGCACCTCCCTGCCATTGTCGGAGCGACGCCGGCTGAAGGCGGCCTATTCGGCGGCCCCCCTCGATCCCCGCTTCGCCCCCGATCTCATCGTCATGGGAAAACTGCGGGACACGCCCCCGGTTTCGCCGTCCGCGAACTATCGTGTGACGAACGATCTGGCCAATTTCGAGGTGTGGCAGCAACGCGCCGCGGACGATGTCGTGGGGACGAAGCGCGTGGTGCCTTGATCCCGATGAATGCCCCCGCTAGAGTTGGTCCCTTGCCCGGAACGGATTCCAGTGGAGGAATCGGCCGCGAAAGTGGGATGATGGCTTATCGCCGACGGCAGCCGCCCGCCGTAGGTTGGCGCGAACGGGGGCTGCGGCCTTTCGTCGTCTCCGCCGAACCTACCGAACGGGATGTTCCCTCGAAAGGATCCTCATGGCCGGAAGCCCGCTGCTTTCGTTCGCGTCGGCGCGGTAGCGCCGACCTACGCCGCCCCCCCCGTAGGGGCCCTGTCGGTTCCGGTGAAGGCGTGAATATACCCTGATGAACCTCTCAGACCTGCTCGGACCGGTGGCATTGGCCGACATCACGGCCGCCATTCAGGAGCGCCGGCTGCTCCATCAGCCCTGTGGCCAGGGCGAGCGACTCTCATCGCGGTTCAGCTGGGAGCGATTCGTCTCCATCCTCAATCTGCAGAGCACGGACATGACGGGTATCCGCGTCTTCAAGGATGGCCGGCGGGTCCCGCTGGATTGGCTGACCGGCCGCCCTGCGGAGGTCTCCATCGACGGAGATGCGTTCAAGGCGTTGGCCCAACAGGGGATCAGCGTGGTCCTCAACCGGATCGAACACCGCGCCAAGGAGGTCCACGACCTGTGGCGCGAAGCTCGCGAGATATTCGCCTGCCCCCTCCAGATGGCCTATTTCGCGAACTTCGGCCCCGGCTACGCATTGAATGCCCATTTCGATCGGGACGATATCGTGATCATCCAGATCGCGGGCAGGAAGGAGTGGGAGATCATCGGCGAGGTGGTCGACGTCGCTCCCAACCGCAAACCGACCCGGGTCGACGACGATGCCGTCACCCGGCGCTTCGTCATGACACCGGGTGACGTCCTGGTTCTCCCTTACGGCCTCGCGCACCGCTGCCACACCCCCGAGGCGTCACTCCAGTTGGGCATGCTGGTGGAACGTCCGCACGGTTGGGACTACTTCAAGCGGCTGGTCGAACTGGCGGGTAGCCGGCCGGAGTTTCGTCGACCGGCACCGGTCGACCGCCGGGACAAGGCGGCCGTCGACCGCTACGATGAAGAGCTCCGGCAGGCGGTGGTGGCATTGATGGATTCGTATGGACCACGACAGTTTCTGGCCGAGGCGCTGCGGGGGAGCGGAAACCGCACGATCACCCTGGCCGACCTGCCGCCGACGGTGGATTTGAACGCTGACGACTAGCGAGAGACCGCCTTGACGCCCAACGACGCCCCCCGACCAAGAATCACCATCCCCCGGGTCGAAATCCCCAGCGCGGCCCGACGGCAGTGGCGTGAGGCGATCCGCGAGCGGCTTCAACGCGACCCCGGACAGCGGGAGGCGTGGCTGGCGTTGGGTAGCATGGAACGGGCCCTGGGCAATCTGGAGGCGGCGGCACAGGCCTATGCCGCGTGCGGCCCCGACCACCCGCTGGCCGCCTATATGCACGACCTGCTGGTCGGCGCGCCCCGTCCCGAGTCGACACTCGGGAGCGAGCTGCGCACCCCCCCGTTTATCTACCTGGAAGATTTCCTCTCCGAAACGACCGTCGCCGAGATCCACTCGGCCTTCGAGCGGCAGCGGGAGGCCTTCCATCCCCACGAGGTCACCTCGGGCGGCGGGGTCACCGGCCGCCTCGACGACTACCGCCGCTCCTTCGGCACCCGCGGGGACGATGAGACCCGTGAACTGATCCTGACCCCGGTGCGTGCCGCATTGGCCGAACAGCGCATCCCCGAGCGGCTGGGGGTGTCGTTCGATGCGGGCGATATCGAGATCGAACTCTCCTCCCATCTCGACCACGGGATGTTCGTCCCCCATCGCGACGCGGTACCCGCCGTTCCGACCCGCCGCCTGACCTTCGTCTACTACTTCCATCGCCTGCCCAAGCGTTACCAGGGGGGTGACATCCTGTTCTACGACGACCACGGCCCGCGGCAGCTCTGGATCCGCTCCTGTTTCACCCGCCTGACCCCCAAACACAACAGCATCCTGTTCTTTCCCTCCGACCGGGTGCATGAAGTCACCCCCGTCTCCTGTTCCAGCGACGATGTGTTCGACGGCCGGACCACCATCCGCGGCTGTTTCCACGACGGCTGGATGTCGCCGGCCCAACCGGCCTAGCCGCCTGTCGGCCTATGGCTCGTAGGTTGGGTTGAGCGCAGCGAAGCCCCTCCCCCATGGGTCAGCGAAGAGGGGTCAATGCGGGTCGAGACCGGTCCGGCTGACCAGCCCCTTCGGCGTCCACGTGGCCCTACGCCCGCGACATGAACTCGCCGCTGGTGGTGTTGACCTTGATCCGTTCGCCCTGAGCGATGTACTCGGGCACCTGCACCACCAGGCCGGTGGTCAGGGTGGCGGGCTTGGAACGGGCCGCGGCGGTGGCACCCTTGATGCTCGGGGTGGTCTCCACCACCTCCATCTCCACCGAACCGGGCAGCTCGACGCCGGCCGGCGCCCCCTCCACCAGCAGCACGTTGATCCCCTCCAGGCCGTCGATCAGATAGGGCAGCTCCGCCTCGATCGCCTCGTTGTCCAGGGCGTACTGCTCGTAGCTCTCGTTGTCCATGAAGGTACAACTGTCGGTCTCGCGGAACAGGAACTGCACCGCGCGGCGCTGGAAATCCGCCTCGGCGAGCACGTCCTCCCCCTTGAACGCCTTGTCGAACTTGCGCTTGGTCACCGCGTGGCGGAACTCCACCTTGTAGAGGGTGTTGCCGCTGCGCGAGGAGGAGGTCTGCACCTGCACCCCCTTGACCACGTAGGCCTCACCGTCGATGGTCACCACCGCGCCCTTCTTCAGCTCGCTCGCTCTCATCGCCTCGATTCCCGGTTGTTGCGAAAGGGCGGAAGGGTACCCGAGAACGGCGGCCTGCGCGACGGGGAAGAGCCCGTATACTTCGGCGTACCGATCCACATATTCATCGCTATACTCATCCGCACGCGAACCATACGGATGACCCTGGACGACGAGCTGGTGGCGGGGGTGGATTCGATCGTCGCCGCGCAACACACCACCCGCTCCGCATTCCCCCGTGAGGCGCTGCGCCTGGCGGTGGACGCTACCGGAACAAACCGATGGAGGCGGACGAATTCTCCGCCCGGGAGTCGGAACCGGCGTGGCGTGACGGGTGAAGGGGGGCGAGGTGCGCTGGAGTTGTAATCGGTAACGGGGCGACGAGCCCGGCCGCTCCGTCCGGCGGCGTTGCGCAAAGGATTGCATACGGCAAGTATGCGCCCCTTTGCGCGCGTTGCCGGACGGGCGTCTCGACGCCCCAAAACAGGAAGTTATTCTTTCGCGGGCCCTAAACGTTTTCGCCTGAAACCCGAAGCCTGACCCCCCCCGCCCATGCCCTCCCCCC
This sequence comes from Endothiovibrio diazotrophicus, assembly GCF_054657215.1. Taxonomy (NCBI): domain Bacteria; kingdom Pseudomonadati; phylum Pseudomonadota; class Gammaproteobacteria; order Chromatiales; family Thioalkalispiraceae; genus Endothiovibrio; species Endothiovibrio diazotrophicus. Next base: position 100,993 of record NZ_BAAHXB010000001.1, on the reverse strand, counting down.
GCGTCTCCGTCCTCCTCCCCCTGCACAACGCCGAGACGACCCTCGACGAGTGCCTCGACTCCATCGCCGCCCAGACCCTCGCCGACTACGAGGTGGTGGCGGTGGACGACGGCTCCACCGACCGCACCGCCGAGCGGCTGCGCGCCCGCCGCGACGCGCGCATCCGGCTGCTCCAGCCGGGGCGGCTGGGTCTGGTGGAGGCGCTCAACCTCGGCCTGCGCGAGGCCCGCGCGCCGCTGGTGGCGCGGATGGACGGCGACGACCGGATGCACCCGGAACGGCTCGCCGCCCAATGCGACTGGCTCGACGCCCACCCCGCGACGGCGCTGCTCGGCAGCCAGGTACGCCTCTTCCCCGCCGAGCAGGTCAGCACCGGTTACCGCGAGTACCTCCGTTGGAGCAACGGCTGCCTCAGCGCGGAGCAGCTCGATCACCAACGTTACGTGGAGTCTCCCCTGATCCACCCCTCGGTGACCTTCCGCCGGGAGGCGGTGCTCGCCCTCGGTGGCTACCGCGATGGCGACTTCCCGGAGGACTACGAGCTGTGGCTGCGCATGCTCCGCCACGGCCTGCGCCTGGAGAAGCTGCCGCGGATACTGCTGGAGTGGCGGGAGGCCCCCACCCGGCTGTCGCGCACCGATCCCCACTACGCCCGCGAGGCCTTCGACGAGCTGCGCGCCCGCTACCTCGCCGACGACCCCCGGCTACGCGCCGCGCGGGCCGCCGGCCGCCCCTTCGCCTTCTGGGGCGCGGGCCGCAAGACCCGCCGGCGCAGTCAACGGCTGATCGAACGCGGCTACCCCCCCGCCGCCTGGATCGACATCGATCCGCGCAAGCTGGGCAACCGACTGCGCGGGGTGCCGGTGGTCCCTCCCGAGTGGCTGGCGCGCACCGAACGCCCCTTCGTCCTCAGCTACGTCGCCAACCACGGGGCGCAGGCGGAGATCGCCGAGCGCCTCGCGGCCATGGGCTACCGCCTCGGCGAGGATTTCCTCCCCGTCGGTTGACTTTCCGCCTGCCGGCGCGTTGCCTATAACTACCTTATTTCCTCCAGGCCCTTTCGCCGCCAAAATATGTAAGAAATTTGCCTATAATCGAGTAAGAAAATAGCGATACCAGGAACGTACACCATGCACCACCCACGCCTCGCGGCGATCCTCGCCCTGCTCTCCTCCCTCGCCCTCGCCGCCCCGCCACCGGAACCACCGCCGGCGCCCCGGACGACCGCGACCCGGCTGGTCGGCTTCGCCCAGGACAACTTGGCCAACGACTGGCGTCTCGCCCAGGTCCGCGAAATGGAACAGGCGCTGGCCGATGAGCCCGGCGTCCGCTTCATCTACAGTGACGCCGGCGGCAGTACCGCCCAACAGGTCCTCGACATCGAGGAGATGATCGCCCGGCGGGTCGACGTGCTGGTCACCAGTCCGCGCGACAGCCGCGCCCTCGCCCCGGCGGTGGCCGCGGCCCGGAACGCGGGAATCCCGGTGGTGCTGCTCACCCGCCGGGTAAGCAGCGACCACTACACGGCCTTCGTCGGCCTCGACGACCGCGAGATCGCCCGCCGGGCGGCCGAGCGGATGGCCGAGCGCCTCCATGCCAGGGGACAGGAGCGGGGACGGGTGCTGATCCTTCAGGGCCTCCCCAACACCACCACCGCGAAGGCCCGCACCGAGGGCTTTCTCGCCGGGATCGCCGCTCATCCGGAGATGCAAGTGGTGGCGCTCAAAGCAGCCAACTATCTACGCGCCGACGCCATCCGCGCGGTCGAGGAGACGGTGGCCGAAGGGATCGTCTTCGACGCCGTCTTCGCCCAGAGCGACAGCATGGCGAGCGGTGCCCGACTCGCCCTGCGCCGCCTCGGCGTCGATCCGCGCTCCCTGGTGATCGTCGGCATCGACTACATCGGCGAGGCCCGCGAGGCGATCCGCTCCGGCGAGCAGGACGCCAGTTTCACCTACCCCACCTGCGGCGCCGAGGGGGCCCAGACGGTGATGCGCATCCTGCACGGCGAAACGGTCGCGAAGGAGCGACTGGTACCCTCGCGCATGGTCACCCGTGAGAACGTGGAGCGGGTGGAGCCGATTTTCTGATGGGAGGCGGTCGAAGCATGGTGCCGTTCAACAGCCTGAAGCACCGCCTGGTGGCCCTCTGGTTCGCCTCCTTGCTGCTGGCGCTGCTGGCGCTCGGCGGCATCTTCACCCACCTGGTGGACGAGCTCCACGAACAGGGTGCCCGCGAGGCGATCGATTCGGCCTTCCTCACCCTGCGCGGCCGGCTGACCGGCAAGGAGGCGGCCCTGGAGGCCCACACCCGGCTGCTCGCCCGCCGCCGTGAGGTGGTTGCCGCCCTCAACCTGATCGACCGCTACCAGGACCGCAAGGACTACCAGCCGCTGATCTTCGACCCGGAGAAGCGCAAGCTGGCCGGCGAACTGGCGCGAGCGGCCCTCGGCGGCGGACTGCGGCTGGTCGCCGCCTACGACACCGCCGGGGAGCTGGTGGCCTTCCGCGACCGCGGTACCGACGGCACGCGGATCGGCTACCTCAGCTACCGCGATGGGCAGGCGGTCGTCCTGGTGAGCGACAACCAGGGACGCGACTTCCACCCCGGCGAGGGTCCGGGGTGCCTCGCCCAATCCCCTGACGGAGTTCAGCCGATGCCCCGCCTGTTCTCCTGTCCGCAACCGCCGGGTCTCGCCATGGCCGCACGCATGCCGGTACAGCGGCGGCTCGCCGACGGCAGCGAGCGGACCATCGGACGGATCGAGGCGGTGACCCTGCTCGGCGATGCCTTCGCCACCGAGCTGGCCACCGAGCTCCACCTCCACTTCGCCTTTCGCGCCGGCGATGCCCCGCCGATCGGCGACCTGTCGAAGGCGGAGCTGGGCGAAGGGGTGATCACGGACGAGGGCAACGGGCGGGGGATCCGCTGGCGGGTCACTCCCGAGCTCTACCTCGGCGAGAAGCGCCTGGCGGGCGTGCCCACCCCGATCCGCTTCTACTTCGCCCGCGACAACAGCGCCCGCACCAGTGAGCTGGAGACCTTTCGCAACGCCCTGCTGCTGTCACTGCCCGCCATCGGGCTGGTGATGATCCCGCTCGGGCTGTGGCTGATCGGCCGCACCATCCTGCGTCCCCTGGAGCGGCTCTCCCGCGGTGCGGCCGAGGTCCGGGAGGGGCGCTATCCCACCTTGGAGGGGTTCACCGGCAATGACGAACTGAGTGGCCTGGCCCACGCCTTCAACACCATGAGCGAGGGGATCCACCGCCGCGAACGGGATCTCCGCCGCCTCTCCCAGGTGGTGGAGCAGGGCCCGGTGAGCGTCATCATCACCGACACCAGTGGACACATCGAATACGTCAACCCGAGCTTCTGCCAGATCACCGGCTACCGCGCCGAAGAGGTGCTCGGCCGCCGCCCCAGCCTGCTCAAGAGCGGCCACACCGACGAGGCCACCTACCGCGAGCTGTGGCGCACCGTGCTGGCCGGCGGCATCTGGCGCGGCGAGCTGCTCAACCGCACCAAGGAGGGGCGCCTCTACTGGGAGTCGGCCGCCATCAGCGGGGTGCGCGACGAGCAGGGCCGGATCGCCCAGTTGCTGGCGGTAAAGACCGACGTCACCGAGCGCAAGCGCGCCGAGCAGGCGCTACGCGACAACCGCGCGCTGCTCGCCGAGGCCCAGCGCATCGCCCACCTGGGAAGCTGGCAATGGGAGCTATCCGAGCGGCGGATGCAGTGGTCGGAGGAGCTCTACCGCATCTTCGAGGTGGACGAGGAGCGCTTCATTCCCACCCTCGACGCAACCCTCGATCGGGTCCACCCGGACGACCGCCCGCTGCTGCAGCGGCGGATCGCCGGGGCGACGACCGGCCGTCGGCGCTTCAGCGCCATCCACCGCGTCCTCCGCCCCGGCGGCGGCGAGCGGGTACTGCACACCGAGGGGCGGGTGGAGTGCGACGGCAAGGGGGAACCGCTACGCCTGTTCGGCATCTCCCAGGACATCACCCAGCGGCGGCGGATGGAGGACGAGCTGCGCGCCGCCAAGGAGCAGGCGGAGAGCGCGAATGCCGCCAAGGGGGAGTTCCTGGCCACCATGAGCCACGAGATCCGCACCCCGATGAACGCCATCATCGGCATGGCCGACCTGCTCGAAGAGACCCCTCTGGACGATCGGCAGCGCCACTACGTGGAGGTGCTCGAACGCAACGGTTCGATCCTCCTCACCCTGCTCAACGAAGTCCTCGACCTGAGCCGGCTGGAGGCGGGACGGATGGAACCGGACCGGATCCCCTTCGAACTCGCACCGCTGATCGACGAAATATTCACCCCCTTCCGCAACCCCGCCGCCAACAAGGGACTGCGCCTCGAAGCGGTGGTCGACCCGACCATCCCCCCGCAACTGCTCGGCGACCCCGGCCGGCTACGCCACATCCTGCTCAATCTGGTGGGCAACGCCGTCAAGTTCACTGAACGGGGGTACGTGGAACTGCGCGTCGAGCGGCTCCCCGACGACCCGCAGACGCTCCGTTTCCGGGTCACCGACAGCGGCATCGGCATCCCCGCGGAGAAGCACCGCACGGTGTTCGAGGCGTTCACCCAGGCCGACGGCTCCACCACCCGCCGCTACGGCGGCACCGGCCTCGGCCTAACCCTGTGCAAACGGCTGGTGGAGCTGCTCGGCGGCGAGATCCGGCTGCGCGACAATCCAGGCGGGGGCACCTTGTTCGAATTCGAGCTCCACCTTCCCCCCCACCTCGACAACGACGGGCAGCACCCCGCTCCACCACCGCCCCAACTGCCCCGCGGTCTGCGCGTGCTGCTCGCCGAGGATGCGGAGGACAATGTCCTGCTGGTCGAACGCTATCTCGCCGCCAGCGGCGCCGAGGTGAGCGTCGCGGAGAACGGCCTGGAGGCCCTGGAGCGGTTTACCCATGGAGAGTTCGACGTGGTATTGATGGACGTGCAGATGCCGGTGATGGACGGCATCGAAGCCACCGAGGCGATCCGCCGCTGGGAGAAGGAGAGCGGACGCCAGCCCACGCCGGTCCTGGCGCTCACCGCATTTACCCTGAGCGGTGAGGTGGAGCGCTGCCTCGCCGCGGGCTGTGACCGCCACCTGGCCAAACCGGTGAAGAAGGCGACGCTGTTGGCCGCCATCACCGATAGTCTGCGGCGGGACGCGGCGTGAAGGTGGGCCTGGATGCCGGATGGCACAACGACGACGCAGAGCGTCGAAGGAGACGCCGCTACCAGCGGAGAGGCTGAGGAGGTTACCACGCGGAGCGTGGTAACCAGGGGGGGCGTCTGGCAATGGAAATCCTTTGTCCTGGTCACCACACGGCCCTGGTCAAGGCCCTGACCAAGGCCCTGGTTACGACGCTCCGCGTCGTAACCGGTAACCTTGGACGCTCCGCGTCCTACCCTACGTCTCTCCATTCGCGGTCAGTCGCTCCAGCTCTCCGATCAGCGCCATCGCCTCCCCGGCGCTGCCGCCGCAGAGATCGGCCACCGGACGCTCCGCCGCGCCGAAGATCCGGCAGCGCAGCGCCGCGTCGAGCTGCGCGCAGGGCACCCCCGCCGGCTTCCCGGCGGGCATTCCCGGGATCGATTGCAACCGGTGCGCCTCCTGTCTTCGGCACACCCCAGGGGCACCCCCGGCAGTTACCAAGTATAGAGCGCCTCAACCTCGTTGCCGTCACCGAGGAAACGGACCTCCGAACAGAGGGTGCGGACCAGGGCGATACCGCGCCCCTGGCGCTCGACGTTGCCACTCAGCCCCTTCCCCGCCTCCTGGTGATCGAAACCGCCGCCGCTGTCGGCGATGGCGATGCGCAACCGCCCGCCCCCCTCCGCAAGCGGATGGTGCTCGAAGGTCAGCCGGATCCACCCCTCCTCCAGCCCTTCCAGGGCCGTCTGGCGCCGGGTGTAGTACTCGGCGAAGCCGTGGGGGTTCTCCTTCAACCCGGAATCGAGCCGCAACACCCCGTGCTCGAGGGCGTTGGAGTAGAGTTCCGCGAGCACGGTGTAGATACGCGCGCGGTGCTCCTCCAATCCCTGCAGCTCGGTCAGCACCTGCACCAGTTGCGGCAGCGGATCGACGTTGCGCAGGGTGTCGGCCTCCATCCGCACCTCCACCCCCCAGTTCATCGGGGGCCGTCCCGGCAGGTGGACCGACTGGCGGTCGTAGCCGGAGGCGAGCAGGTCGGCATCACAGGTCACCTCGATCAGGGTGATGTCGTCGCTCTGCGCGGCGCCGTCACGGAAGCGGTTCAGCGACTCCTGCACCTCGCCGAACAGCGCCTCGGGCGCATGACCGGCATCGAGCACCCCTTCCAGCCGCTCCTGGCCGAACATCTCGCCGGCGGGATTGACCGCCTCGATGACGCCGTCGGAGTAGATGTAGATGCGGTCCCCCTCCATCACCTCGAAGATCTCCAAGCGGTTGTCCAAATGGTTGCTGTCGACCACCCCCAGCGGCAGGTGGTTGGAGGCGACCCGCTCGACGATCCGCCCGCCGCGGCACAGCAGCACGTCGGGCAGACCGCCGTTCCATACGGTCAGCGTGCTGTGGGAGGCGTCCAGCTCGATCAGGGTGGCGGCGAGGAACAGGCCCGTCGGCAGGCGATCCTTCATCCGCTGGTTCAACTCCACCACCAGGTCGAGGATCGAGTAGCCCTTCTCGGTCATCCGGTAGAAGAGGTCGGACACCGGCATCGCACCGATCGCCGCGGAGAGACCGTGGCCGGTGAGGTCGCCGAGCATCACGTGCTGGCCACCGGAGGGCTTGCCCGCGGCGAGCAGCAGATCGCCGTTGGCCACCGCCATGGAGGAGAGCAGGTATTTGAGGTTGGCCGCCTCCAGGCAGCCGGGCTGGACGATGTTGGCGAAGACCTTCTCGGCGATCTCCTGCTCGCGCTTCAGCCGCTGGTTGTGCAGCCGCAGCTCGTCGTGCTGGCTCTGCAGGGTGGCGTAGAGGTTGCGCACCCGCCTCATGGCGTCGATCTTCGCCTTCAGGATCACCCGGTTGTAGGGCTTGGCGAGAAAATCATCGCCGCCGTACTCGACGCATCGGGCCAGCGCCTGGTCGTCGTTCACCGCGGTGAGGAAGATCACCGGAACGAAGCGGTCGCCGGACAACTCCTTGATCCGCCGGGTCGCCTCGTAGCCGTCCATGACCGGCATCATGACGTCCATCAGCACCATGTCGTGGCGGTCCCGGTCGAACAGCTCGACCGCCTCCCGGCCATCCTCGGCCATGGCCACCGAGTAGGATTCCTTGACCAGCATGGCACGCAGGATCAACCGGTTGGTGTAGTCATCATCGACGATCAGGACGCGCAACGGTGCCGCCGGCCTGCTGGCCGACGGCACGCCTCCCGCCACCGGTGAGCCCCCCGCGGGGGGGGTATCGTCGTACTCCATGCCGCGCCGCCGCTCAGTCGATCTTGAACAGTCGCTGGAAATTGGAGATGGTGAGGATCTTCTTGATCTCGGGCTTGGTGTTGATGATCTTGATGTCGCCCTGATCGCCGCCCGCCCGCTCACGCAGCAGCAGCAGCATGCCCAGCGCCGAGCTGTCCATGTACTCGGTCTGGCCGAGATCGATGACGTACTTGGTGTCCTGATGCTTGGCCTGCTTGTAGGCCTGACGGAATTCCTGATAGATGTTGAAGTCGAATCGACCGCTGATCTTGATCGTGATCGTCTTCTCGTCACCGGAGAGTTCGGTGTTCAGTGGCATTGTCCCGCTCCTGTTTTTGACATCATTCGTTACGGACCCGGCCGGGGGGACCCGTTTGCGCTAGTTTAACCCAGCGCCCCCCTGATGGCCGCTAGAAAAGTTCCACCTCTCCCTCTTCCATGGACTCCTGGGGAACCGGTTTGTGACGTTCGGTGGTCCATTGGCCGCGCAGCGCTTGCAGCTCTCCACGGATGGAGAGGATCCGTCCGGTGTAGCGGGAGAGGTCACCATCCTCGCGGGCGGACTCCAGGCCGTCGAGGTTCTGGCGCAAGGTGGCGGAAAAGGCGGAGAGCTGATCCAGCTGGGTGTTGGCGAAACCGAGGATCTGGGTCACGATGTCCTCGAACTGCAGCGCGCGCACCGCCAGACCCACGCCGTCGTTGATCTCGCCGGTGATCTCCGCCACCCCGGCCAGGGTGCCACTGATCCGATCCTCCAGGTTCGCCAGCTCGGCCAGCATCTCGTCGGCCTTGCCCTTGCCGTTGATCGCCACGTTCATGTCCTTGGCGGCGATCTCGCCGATGATGTCGCGTGCCTCGTTGACGGTGGTCTTGGCCTGCTCGACCTGGCTGCGGATCTGCTCGTTGAACGCGTTGGAGTGGCGCGAGAGCTTGCGCACCTCGTCGGCGACCACGGCGAAGCCACGCCCGGCATCCCCGGCGCGGGCCGCCTCGATCGCCGCGTTGAGCGCCAGCAGGTTGGTCTGGTCGGCGATGGTGCGGATGTCGGCCACCAGGGTGAAGATGCCGTCCATCTGCTGGATCATGTCGTCGATCTTGTAGACCGTCTCGATGCTCTGCTTGGAGATGTTGACCAGCAGATCGATGAGGAAGTGGAGGACCTCGCCGGTCTCCTCGATGACGTCGTGCATGGTCACCTTGCGCTCGCCCTCCTCGCGCATCGCGCCGGCCATGCTCTCGACCAGTGCGGTGACCATCCGCTGCTGACGCATCGCCTGCTCGTTGAGGGTGGTAAAGCTCCGGCTGAGGGAACCCACCGCCTCACGGACGATCTCCTGCATCTGGTCGTTGTCGCGGCGCAGGGCGGCGAGCTCCTCCTCGACGATGCCGGTGATATCGTCGATCAGCCCGCGCAGGGCCCCCTCCAGCTCCTCCACGCCGGTGCGCTCACCGCTCGCCCGCGACACCTCGCGGCGACGACCGGAGAGCGCCGCATTGACCGCCCAGGCGGCGCCGGTGAAGGCCACCGCCAGCATCGAAACGATCGGCGACGGGAAGAACAGCGGCAGCGCCGCCGCCGCCACGGTCGCCGCGGCGGCAGGCCAGAAGGTCAACACCCCCCGTCCGTCATTGTTCGGCTGATCCAACGTAACCCCTGAATCTTCTTCTAATTTCGGTTGCAACCGTCGAGCACCGCCAACTCCGTTTGCGTTTCCTGTCCGGATTTTCCGTCGCGGACTTCACAGGCGGGCGCCGACTCGTAAGATCCGAGGATCCGCATCCATCGGGGTATCCCGCGGTTCCGTTTGACTGAACGGTGACCTGCGCCCCATGCAGGCACCAGGCGGGGTAGTGTAACGCCTTCCATCCGCCAACACCCAACGGTGCGGATCAGCGCGCGCTCGCCAGTTGCAGGATCCGCTCGGCCACCTTCAGCAGCGGCAGCACCTCACCCGCGCCCCCCAGCTTGACCGCGGCCCCCGGCATCCCCCATACCACCGAGGTCTTCTCGTCCTGGGCGATGGTCGGCGCACCCGCCTCGCGCATCTCCTTCAGGCCACGGGCGCCGTCATCGCCCATCCCGGTGAGCAGCACCCCGATGGCGTTCTGCCCGGCGTTCTGCGCGACCGAGCGGAACAGCACGTCGACGCTCGGCCGGTGGCGGTTGACCGGCGGCCCGTCGCTCAGCCGGCAGACGAAGCGGGCGCCGTCGCGGGCGAGTAGCAGGTGGTGACTGCCGGGGGCGATGTAGACGTGGCCCGGCAGCACCTGCTGGCCATCGCGGGCCTCGAACACCTTGACCGCCGAGCAGCCGTCCATGCGCTGGGCAAAGGGGCCGCTGAAGGCCTCCGGGATATGCTGGGCGATGACCATGCCGGGGGCGTCGGGGGGCAGTCGGATCAACACCTCCTTGATCGCCTCGGTGCCGCCGGTGGAGGCGCCGAGGGCGACCACCCGGTCGGTGGTGCGGAAGTGACGCGGGTGGGCCCCCTGCTTGATCACCGCGTCGGCGGAGTACTTCGGCACCACCGCCGGGACGCTCGTGCGCTCCAGGGTGCGCACGTGGGCGCCGGCGGCCGCCTTGACCTTCGCCACCAACTCCTCGGCGTAGTCGCGGAAGGTGTGGGCGAGGTCCACCTTGGGCTTGGAGACGAAGTCCACCGCGCCCAGCTCCAGCGCCCGCAGGGTGGTGTCGGCCCCTTTCTCGGTGAGCGAGGAGACCATCACCACCGGCATCGGCCGCAGCCGCATCAGGTTGCCGAGGAAGGTCAATCCATCCATCCGCGGCATCTCCACGTCGAGGGTCAGCACGTCGGGGTTGAGCGCCTTGATCTTCTCGCGGGCGGCGTAGGGATCGCTGGCGGCCCCCACCACCTCGACGTCCGGATCGGCGTTGAGGGTCTCGGTGAGGATCTGCCGCACCAGCGCGGAATCATCGACGATGAGTACTCGTACCTTGGCCATGGATCACATCTGTCGAGCAGCCTCTCCGGGAACGCCTCAGAAGAGCTCGATCTCTCCCTCCACCGGTTGCTGTTTGAGGGCATCGAGGTAGGCGTTCTCCCGCGCGAGGATGGTGTTGTTGTGCAGCGAACGAAGCTTCTTCACCCGCACCTTGCCGGTGGTGGGGAAGAAGTAGACCTTGCGCGGGTAGATGTCGCCGACGTCCTCGGCGGAGAGTCGCAACCCCTCGGTGTGCAGGTAGTCGTGAACGAAGGCGATGTTGCGCCGGCCGATGTCGGTCATCTGGGCCAGGATGCGGCCGCCGCCGAACACCTTCACCTCCAGGTTCTCGCGCCGCCCGCCGTTTTTCAGGATGTCGTTGATCAGGTGTTCCATGGCGAAGTTGCCGTAGCGGGTGGAGTCGCTCAGGTCCGAGCTGCGCCAGGCGTCGGAAGCCCCCGGGCTGACGGCGGAGCTGGGCAACATGAAGTGGTTCATGCCACCGATGCCGAAGACCCGATCACGCACGCAGGCGGAGACGCAGGAGCCGAGCACGGTGACCACCGCCTCCTCGTGGAGGGTGACGTAGTACTCGCCCGGCAGGATCTTCGCCGTATAGACGTCGTGGAGCGGATCCCAATAGCGGTTGATGTGGCCGAATCCCTTCAGGGGCCGCTTCGGCGGATGGGGGCCCTGCCTGTCCATTGCGGGATTATATCCGCTTCCGGTAGATGGTGTTGCCGAGCGGATCGAAGCGCTCGGTCACCTTGAACAGCGATTCGGAGTGGCCGATGAACAGATGCCCCTGCTCGGGCATCAGGTCGGCATAGCGGTCGAACAGGCGACGCTGGGTCTCCTTGTCGAAGTAGATCACCACGTTGCGGCAGAAAATCACGTCGATCGGCCCGCGGATCGGCCACTCGTGCATCAGGTTGAGCTGCTTGAAGGTGATCATCTCGCGCAGCTCGCCGGCCACCTTCACCAGGCCCTCCCGCGCCCCGGTGCCGCGGCGGAACCAGCGGCGCAGGCGCTGGCCGCTCAGCCCGCTCACCCGCTCCAGGGTGTAGACCCCGCGGGCGGCGGTGGTCACCATGTTGGAATCGAGGTCGGTGGCCAGGATGCGCACGTCCCAATACTGCCCCGGCGGCAGTGCTTCGCGCACGGCGATGGCGATGGAGTAGGGCTCCTCGCCGCTGGAGCAACCGGCCGACCAGATGCGGATGCGGCGGTCCGCGCCCTTGCGGCGCATCAGCTCCGGCAGCAGCGTCGTGGTGAGGAACTCGAAGTGGTGGTTCTCGCGGAAGAAGGCGGTGAGATTGGTGGTGATGGCATTGATGAAGTTGACCAGCTCCTCACCGCTCTGGTGGTCGAGCCGTTGGAGATAGACGTCGAAACTGGTCAGCCTCAACTCGCGCAGCCGCCGCGACAGGCGGCTGTAGACCATGTTCTTCTTGGCATCCGAGAGATGGATCCCGGCGTTCTGCTTGACCAGTTCGCGGATGCGTGCGAAGTCCCGGTCGGTGAAGACGAACTCGCGTCCCGGTGCGCCCCCCTCCGATCCTGCCATGGGCGTTCGGTCCGTTGCTGCGCAGGTCGACGTGGGTCACCGCCGCTCAGGCGGCGAGACCCAACGCCTCCCCCAGGTCGAGGAGGCGTGCGGCCTCGCGCAGCGGCGCCGCCGGCTCGCCGCGCCACTCCAATCGCCCCCCCAGCCCCTTCAGCTCGCGGCCGTAGGCGGCCAGGAGTTGCACCCCGGCAGCATCCACCCGCTCCAACGCCGTGGCGTCGAGGGCCGGCTGCCGCCCCTGCCGCAGCACCTCGACCAATCGCTCGTAGAGCTCACCGACATGGGCGATGTCGAGGGCCTCGCCGAGGACGACGACCCCCTCGTCGAGCGGCTCCACGGCCGCCACCGACTCCGCCGCCGACTCCGCCGCCGTGGCGACTTCGCGGCCGTCGTCCGCGGCTTCGGCCGCCGCTTCCAGCGGAGCGGAGGCCGGCTCGGGCGGCGCCGGCCGGGTGGCCGGCGGAACGGGCGGGATGGCCGCCGGAGCGGGCGCCGGCGCGGCCGACGTCTCCTCCTCGCGCATCCAGGCCAGGGGATCGAAACCGATCAGACTCTCGTGCTCTTCGCTCATTTCAACGCCCTCCCGAGGGCGAGATCCTCAGCCAGGGTGCGGTAGTCCTCCGCACCACGGCTCTCACCTTGGTATTCGAATACGCTCTTGCCGAAGCCGGGGCTGATCGCCAACTCCTCCGACTCGCGCACCACCGTCGCCAGCACCTGCCCCGGAAAGTAGCCGAGCAGGGTCTTGCGCACGTCCCATCCGAGGCGCCGCCCCTCGTCGAAACGGGTCAACGCCAGCAACTTGCCGTGGTCGATCTTCAGCACCTTCTCGATGTGGCGGACGATGCCGAACAGCCGGGAGAGCCCCTGCAACGCCAGATAGTCGGCGGAGACCGGGATCAGCAGCTCGCGGGTCGCCAGCAGGGCGTTCATCGACAGCAGCCCCGAGGAGGGGGGGCAGTCGATCAGCAGGTAGTCCGCCTCGCCGTGGAAGGCGTCCAGCGCCCGCTTCAGCAGCCAGCCGCGCTTGGCCCCGCCCTGGGCAATGTGCTCCAGCTCGCCCAGCTTGACCCCCGCCGGCACCAGGTGGAGGTTCTCGCGTACCGGCCGCCACATGGCCTCGATCGGCACCTGCTCCAGGATCACCCGATCCAGCCCGCGCACCGCGCGGTCGGTCACCCCGAAGCTCACCCCCAGGTGGCCCTGTGGATCCAGATCGAGGGCCACCACCCGTTCCCCGCGCAGTGCCAGGGCGTGGGCGAGGTTGAGGGTGGTGGTGGTCTTGCCTACCCCTCCCTTCTGATTCATTACCGCGATGATGCGCATCCAGATCCTCGCCGGACAGCGGAGCCCGATTCCCGAAAGTGAGGGGCCTACTGTAGCGTCGGCGCCTCGGTTCCGCGAGCGCCGTCGCGATGACTGCGGCGGGAGGGGCGCCGGCTCAGGTCCACCTCGTCGAACTCCTCGACATTGAGCAGCTTGTCGCTGTCGAGCAGGATCACCATCTTCTCGCCGACGGTGGCCAGCCCGCGCACGAAGTCGGTGCTGATGACGCTGCAGAAGTCCGGCGGCGGACGCATCTCCCTGGTGGCGACGTTGTAGACGTCGGAGACCGCGTCGACCACGATCCCCATCACCTTGGAGGCATTGCCCTCGCCCACCTTGAGCACGATCACCACGGTGCGCGGACCGTAGGGGATGCTCTCCAGGGCGAAACGCTCGCGCAGGTCGAGGATCGGCACGATGGTGCCGCGCAGGTTGATCACCCCCTTGATGTAGGCGGCGGTATTGGGCATGGCGGTGACACTCTCCCAACCCTTCACCTCCTGCACCCGCAGGATGTCCACGCCGTACTCCTCACCGGCGAGGATGAAGGTGAGGTACTGGTTGGTGTCGGCGTTGACCTCGAAGCCCTCCTCGGCGGCTTCGTCTCCCGGGTTCGGTCGCTTCACCTTATCGGTCATTAGGTTCTTCTCCCCTGCGGCGATCAGGCGGCCTGGCTCTCACCGGAGACCCGGTCGCTCAGGCTGATCAGTCCGGAGATGTCAAGGATCAGGGCGACGGTGCCGTCGCCGAGGATGGTAGCCCCGGAGATCCCCTCCACCTTGCGGAAGTTGCTCTCCAGGCTCTTGATCACCACCTGCTGCTGGCTCAGCAGGTCGTCGACGAACAGCCCCACCTTCTGGCCGTCCCCCTCCACCACTACCAACAGCCCGTCCCTCAGGTTGGTGCTGTCGGGGACGATGCCGAAGACGTCGTAGAGGCGGACGATGGGGATGTAGTCGTCGCGCAGCTTGTAGAGCTCCGCCTGGCCGGCGATGGCGTTGATCTGCTCGGCGCGGGTCTGCAGGGTCTCGATGATCGAGACCAGCGGGATGATGTAGGTCTCCCGGCCCACCCGCACCAGCTGACCGTCGAGGATGGCCAGGGTCAGCGGCAGGCGGATGGTGAAGGTGGAGCCCTTGCCCACCGCGGAGCGCACCTCGACGGTGCCGCCGAGATCCTTGATGTTGCGCTTCACCACGTCCATGCCGACCCCACGGCCGGAGACGTCGCTGACCACCTGCGCGGTGGAGAAGCCGGGCTGGAACAGCAGGTCATAGACCCGTTCGAGGGGCAGGTTCTCCTCGGCACCGACCAGACCGCGCTCACGGGCCTTGGCGAGGATCGCCTCCGGATCGATCCCCTTGCCGTCATCGGTGATCTCGATGACGATGCTGCCCCCCTTGTGATAGGCGTTGAGATGGACGGTACCCACCTCCGGCTTGCCGGCGGCGAGCCGCTCGGCCGGCGATTCGATGCCGTGGTCGAGGGAGTTGCGCACCAGGTGGACCAGCGGGTCGCCGATCTTCTCCATCACCGTCTTGTCCAGCTCGGTCTGCTCGCCGGAGATCTTCAGCTCGACCTCCTTGCTCAGCTTCTGACAGAGATCGTGGACCATCCGCGGGAAGCGCGAGAAGGAGAAGGAGATCGGCAGCATGCGGATGCTCATCACGCTCTCCTGGAGCTCGCGGGTGTTGCGCTCCAGTTGGGCGAGACCGTCGCGTAGCTGCTCCAGGCGGCTCATCTGGAACTCGGCGCCCATCTGGCCGAGCATCGACTGGGTGATCACCAGCTCGCCGACGAAGTTGATCAGGGCGTCGATCTTGTCGATGCTCACGCGGATCGAGCCGGTCTCGGGGGTAAGCGGCTTCTTCGCCCCGCCCTTGCGCGCCGCCGCGGGTGCCGCCACCGACGGTCCCGTCGCCGGGGAGGCGACTGGAGAAGCCGCGGGATGCGCCCGCGCCGCGACGGTGGCCGGGACCTCGACCTGCTGCGGTCTCTCCTCCGCCACCGGCGGCACGGCCACGCTGGCCGGGGCCGGGGCCGGAACCGCCCCGCCGATCGGGGCGATCTCCAGCTCGCAATCGCCGTCCACCCATTCGAAGACCTCGTCCACCTGCTCGCGGGGAATCGCCCCCTTCAGGGTGAGGGTCCAGGCGGCATAGGCCTCTTCCGGCTCCAGATCGGCCAGGGCCGGCAACCGGGAGAGGTCGCTCGCCACCTCCAGCTCGCCGAGGCTGCGCAGCTCGCGGAACATCCGCACCGGGTCGTTGCCGGTGCGCATCAGGTGGGGCAACGGACGGAAACGGATGGTCCACCCGATGATCGCCTCCCGCGGGTCGGGGGCGGGTTCACCGGAAGCCGCAGCCGGTGCCGCGGCACCGGCCTCGCCGCCACCGGTGAGCAGCGCCTCCATCTGGCCCGCCAGGGCGGCGATGCGCTCCTCGTCCAGCGTCTCCTTGGCGCGCACCGCGGTGAGCATCTCGCGCAGGCAGTCCACCGATTCGAGCAGCAGGTTAACCGTGCCCTCGGTCACCGCCCGCCGCCCGTCGCGCATCTCGTCGAGGATGGTCTCCATCTTGTGGGTGAACTCCGCCACCGCGACGAAGCCGAAGGTGGCGCTCCCCCCCTTGATCGAGTGGGCGGCGCGAAAGATGGTGTTGATGGCCTCCGCGTCCACCCCGCTGGTATCCAGTTCCAGGAGTCCGGACTCCATCACGTCCAGCCCTTCGAAGCTCTCCTCGAAAAAGGTCTGGTGGAACTGCTCGAGGTCGATATTCATTGTTCTGCTACCCCCGGGCGAAGAGTTTCGATCGACACTGAGCCGGCTAACCCAGCACCTTCTTGACGGTGGCCAGCAGCTGGGTCGGATTGAACGGCTTGACGATCCAGCCGGTCGCCCCCGCCTGCTTGCCCTCCATCTTCTTTTCCGGGGCCGACTCGGTGGTCAAGGTAAGGATAGGTGTAAATTTGTAGTTGGGCAGCGCACGCAGTTGGCGAATCAGGGTGATCCCATCCATGTTGGGCATGTTGACGTCGGTCAACACCAGATCGACCTTCCGATTCTTGGCGCTCTGCAGCGCCTGCACCCCGTCCGCAGCCTCGACCACGTCGTAACCGGCCCCCTTCAGGGTGAACACCACCATCTGGCGCATGGAAGCGGAGTCATCCACCGCGAGAATCGTTGCCATTCCAAGCCTCCGGAAAAAAAAACAGAAAATGGGGATTCCGAGTAATAGCCGGTGATTATAAAGACCAGCGCGCAAATGTCAGGTGATTTGTCCGCCCCACCGCATCGCCGTACCGCAATCCCTTCCTTTTCCGCAAACGTCACCGAATCCATCGCCCCGTCTTCGCAATGGACTCCGCTTGCGGCAAAATGTGCGCATCAGGAAAACCCAACGGACCCCCCGCCATGCACCACCACCGACTCAAGCCTCTGCTCACCGCCCTGCTGCTGACCGGCCCCGCCGCCGTCCCGGCAGCCGAATCCGGAGCCTCCTTCGAAGGGGGCGTCACCGCCATCTTCCAGGATGCCAGCGGCAGCCGCATTCGCCACGACGGCACCTTCTCGGTGGACCTGGTGGCCACCCTCCCCGCCGGCCGCGGGGTCTGGACGGTCTATCTGGAGGGGGGCAACGCCCCGGCCGACGACGGCCCCGCCGCGCTGCTCGGCGAGGCCAACGGCGACGCCGGCTCGGCCCTCGACAGCAGCGGCAACGGCCGCCTTCAGCTCTCCGAGCTGCACTACGCCCTGCCCCTCGGCGACGGCACCCTCACCGCCGGCCTGATGGACACCAGCGCCTTCCTCGACACCAATGGGGTGGCCAACGACGAGACCGCCCAGTTCCTCAATGCCAACCTGGTCAACAACCCCACCATCGGCTTCCCCGACTACACCCTCGGGGTGGCATGGCAGGGCACGCTCGGCGGTGGCCCCGGCTTCACCCTGGTGGCCGCCCGCTCCCACGGCCTGGGTGACGACTACGCCTCCTACTCCAGCCTCTTCGACAACGACATCGAAGACGTCGATGGGGACGGCCAGCCCGACGACAAGGGGCTGTTCCTCGCCGGCGAGCTGGCCTGGGCGGTGGGCGAGACGGCGCTCCAGGCCGGCCTGTGGGCCAACACCTCCGACCACGCCCACCTCGACGGCAGCGCCGGCACCGACAACAACGCCTGGGGCCTCTACGGCCTCGCCGAGGGGCCGATCGGCGGCCACCTGAAGTGGAACCTGCGCGCCGGCTGGGCCGCGCCGAAGCTTTCCGAGGCCAACGCCTTCCTCTCCGGCGCCCTGGAGATCCCCACCGAGCTGGCCACCGTCGGCGTCGGCGCCGGCCGCACCTGGGTCTCCGACGATCTGGCGGGGGGCAAGGACACCTCGGTAGCCGAGCTCTACGGCCGTTTCGCCCTCACCGAGCAGTTCGCCGTCACCCCGTCGGTACAGTGGATCGGCAACTCCAACTTCGACGGCAGCGGCACCGTCCACGACGACGACGAGTGGGTGATCAGCGTGCGCGCCCAGCTCGATTTTTGAGGGGCGGGGCGCTGGGGGCGCCCACCCCTCGAAAATCGCGTATGGGGTTGATGGGAGTGGGGTTGTGGTAATCGGAAAGGTCCTCGTGTAGTCATGCTCCGTTGTCTCCGGTTGCCGTAGGTCGTCGCTACCGCGGCGACGTGAACGGAGGCACTCCCGCGAAACCTCACGCCAATCTCTCCGAATGGGACGAAACCGTCGGAAAGCGACTGCCAATTCGAATCCCGCTGCCTCCGTTCGCGTCGCCGCGGTAGCGGCAACCTGCTCGCCGCCCGGCGCCCTCCTTCCCTCCCCGCCCGTTTCCCTTTACCCTTGCCGCCCATGTCCTCCCCCACCCCGCAGGCCGCGCGTGAGCGTCTGGTCCTCACCGTCAGCCAGCTCAACCGCGAGGTGCGCGCCACCCTCGAAGGGAGCTTCCCGCTGCTCTGGGTGGAAGGTGAGATCTCCAACCTCGCCCGCCCCGCCTCCGGCCACCTCTACTTCTCGCTGAAGGACGGCGGCGCCCAGGTGCGCTGCGCGCTGTTCCGCAACCGCGGCCAAGGGCTCCGCTTTCGCCCCGACAATGGCCAGCAGGTGCTCGCCCGCGGCCGGGTCAGCCTCTACGAGCCGCGCGGCGACTACCAGTTCATCGTCGACTCCCTGGAGGAGGCCGGCGGCGAGGGGGCGCTGCGCCGAGCCTTCGAAGAACTGAAGAGGAAGCTCGCCGCCGAGGGGCTGTTCGACGCCGAGCGCAAAAAACCACTGCCCACCCTGCCGCGGGCCATCGGCGTGGTCACCTCCCCCTCCGGGGCAGCGGTCCGCGACATCCTTACCGTGCTGCGCCGCCGCTTCCCGGCGATCCCGGTGATCCTCTATCCCACCGCGGTACAGGGCGAGGGGGCGGCCGAGTCGATCGCCTCGCAGATCCTCACCGCCGACGCCCGCAACGAGGTGGACGCGCTGATCGTCGGCCGCGGCGGCGGCTCCCTGGAGGACCTCCAGGCGTTCAACGAAGAGGTGGTGGCGCGCGCCATCGACGCCTGCTCGATTCCCACGGTGAGCGCGGTGGGCCACGAGATCGACTTCACCATCGCCGACTTCGTCGCCGACCGCCGCGCCCCCACCCCCTCGGCCGCCGCCGAACTGCTCGCCCCCGACCGCAACGAGTGGCTTGCCCGCCTGCAACGGGAGGTCAACCGGCTGGAGGCCGCCCGGCGCCGGTGGATGGAGGGGCGCCGCCAACGCATCCAATGGCTCGACCAGCGGCTGGAGCGGCTCCATCCGGGACGCCGGCTGGAGCAGCGCGCCCAGCGCCTCGACGAACTGGAGGGCCGGCTACGCCGTGCCTGCGCCCACCGCCTCAGCCGGCACGGCGGTACCCTGCGCGAGCTCTCCGCCCGCCTCGCCCGCCACCTGCCCAGCCACCGGGTGGAGCGGCTGCGCGACCGCCACGGCCAACTGGCCGGGAGGCTGCGGGGAGCGCTCGAACACCTGCTGGAGCGGCGCGGCCACCGCCTCGCCGCCGCCGGCCGGGCGCTGGAGGCGGTCAGTCCGCTGGCCACCCTGTCGCGGGGCTACGCCATCGTCCGCCGCGATGACGGCCGGGTGATCCGCGCATCCTCCGAGGTCGTGGAGGGCGACCGGCTGGAGGCCCGTCTCCACCGCGGCCGTCTCACCTGCCGTGTCGAAACCATCCATTCGCCAAAGGAAGAGAAAAAGGAGGTCCGCAAATGAACGCAAATGCACGCAAATTGAAGAACAGTCACCCTCTTATTCGCGTTCATTCGCGTTCATTGGCGGACAAGATCCTTCTTCTGCTACTGCTTATTCCCGCCGCGGCCTCTGCGCTACCGCGAAACGATCCGGTGCCCGGCGGGGTGGCGCTGGTCCCGCTGGAGGCCGCGGGCGACGCCCGCCCGGAGGTGCGCTACCGCCAGCGCAAGGTGCTGGTGCTGCGCGACGGGGATCAATGGACCGCGGTGGTCGGCATCCCGCTCTCCGCCGAGCCGGGGGAGCAGCAGGTGGTCGAGCGGCAGGGGGGGCGGGAACTCACCCATCCCTTCCACGTCGAGTCCAAGGCGTACACCGAACAGCGCCTGACGGTGAAGAAGAAGTACGTCGCACCCAGCGCGGAGCAGCTCGCCCGCTACCGGCGCGACCGCGAGAGCATCAACCGGGCCAAGGCGAGCTGGCTGACCCCCGCGACCATCGAGACCGACTTCGACCTGCCGGTCCACGGCGTGCGCAGCAGCCCCTTCGGCCTCAAGCGCTTCTTCAACGGCGAGCCGCGCAGCCCCCACAAGGGGCTCGACATCGCCGCCGCCGAAGGGACCCCGGTGAAGGCGCCGGCCGGCGGCACGGTAGTGGGGGTGGGAGACTACTTCTTCAACGGCAAGACCGTCTTCATCGACCACGGCCGCGGCCTGCTCACCATGTACTGCCACCTGAGCCATATCGACGTCGAGCCGGGGCAGGCGATCGGCCGCGGCGAGGTACTCGGCAAGGTGGGCAAGACCGGCCGGGTCACCGGCCCCCACCTCCACTGGAGCGTGCTGCTCAACCGCACCCTGGTCGATCCGGGGCTGTTCATCAGCGAAGAGGACTTGGCGAGCCTAGTGCCAACCAAGGAATAGAGTAAGAAATATTAACCGCAGATTAACGCAGATTAGCGCAGATTCAGACGAAAAAAATCTGCGTTAATCTGCGTTAATCTGCGGTTCGATTTCTTCCTCTTTGCGGGGCGTCAGGCAGCTGAACGGTGCAACGGCTGCTCGCGGGCGCCGACGTCGTCGATCCGCTCCGCCGCCAGGCGAACCTCGGGGCGGTTCACCAGATCGGAGAGCGAGATCCCCGAAAGGAAGGTGAAGATCTCGTTGCTCAGGTCACACCACAGCTCGTGGGTCAGGCAGGTCACCCCGTCGCGGCAGTTCTGTTTACCGAGGCAGCCGGTGGCATCGACCTTCTCATCCACCGCGCTGATGATCTCGGCGATGGTCACCTCGGTGGCCGGCCGCGCCAGCCGGTAGCCGCCACCGGGGCCGCGGATCCCCTCGACCAGCCCGTTGCGGCGCAGGCGGGCGAACAACTGCTCCAAGTAGGAGAGCGAGATGCGTTCGCACTGGGAGATGTCAGCCAGGGTGACCGGCTTCTGGTGCTCGTGCAGCGCCAAATCGAGCATGGCGGTGACCGCGTAGCGGCCCTTGGTGGACAGTCTCATAGCTGGGTTCCTCCCGGCCCCCGGCGGTCTTCACCGCGGGATGCCAATAACCGATGAAAGTACATGGTTTTGAGTTATATGATACCCAAGCTATTTAGTCAACCTTTTATCCAATAATTTTCCTGGGAAATAGAGGGAGCGATCGGCGAGTAGGGTAGAGTATCCGAACCGGCGCGACTTCGATCAGCGCCGTTTTCCGACACGAAGGGCAGGAAGATCAATCTTGCAGCAGGGCGAGCAGTTCGGCGGTACGCGCCTCCATCAGGGCGCGGTCGCCGCGGGACTCGACGTTGAGGCGCAGCAGCGGTTCGGTGTTGGACTTACGCAGGTTGAGGCGCCAGTCGGCGAACTCCAGGCTGAGGCCGTCGAGGTTCTCCTCGCGTAGCGCCTCGTGACCGTAGCGCTCGCGCACCGCCGCGATGGCCCCGTCCGGGTCCTCCAGGCGGGTGTTGATCTCGCCGCTGGCGGGAAACAGCGCCTGGCGCTCGGCGACCAGCTGCGAGAGCGGTTGGCCGCTGCGCGAAAGCAGCTCCAGCGCCAGCAGCGCGGGAATCATCCCACTGTCGCAGTAGGCAAATTCGCGGAAGTAGTGGTGGGCGCTCATCTCACCACCGTAGAGCGCATCCTCGGCGCGCATCCGCTCCTTGATGAAGGCGTGGCCGGTCTTGCTCTGGATCGGCTCGCCCCCGGCGGCACGCACCACGTCGATGGTGTTCCAGGTGAGGCGGGTGTCGTGGATGATCTTGGCCCCGGGGTGATGGGCGAGCAGCGCGCTCCCCAGCAGGCCGACCAGGTAGTACCCCTCGATGAATTCGCCCCGCTCGTCGAAGAAAAAGCAGCGGTCGAAGTCGCCGTCCCAGGCGATCCCCAGGTCGGCGCCGTGCTCGCGCACCGCGCTCGACGTCCCCGCGCGCCGCTCCGGCAGCAGCGGGTTGGGGATACCGTTCGGAAAGCGCCCGTCCGGCTGAAAGTTCACCTCGACCAGCTCGATCGGCAGGTGCCGCGCCAGCTCACCGAAGACCAGGCCGGCGCCGCCGTTGCCCGGGTCGGCCACCACCTTGAGCGGCTGCATCGCCGCGGGATCGATGTAGCCCAGCAGGTGCTCGATGAAGGCGCCACGGCTCTTCAGGGGCGTCACCCGCACCCCCGCCACCGGCGCTCCAAACTCCCCCTGCGCGGCCAGCCGCTCGATCTCGAACAGCCCGCTGTCCCCGCTGATCGGTCGCGCATCCTCGCGCACCAGCTTCATGCCGTTATAGTCCATGGGGTTGTGGCTGGCGGTGACCATCACCCCGCCATCCAGACCGTGATGGAAGGTGGCGAAGTAGACCTCCTCGGTGCCGCAGACGCCGATGTCGAGCACCTCCACGCCGGCGTCCACCAGCCCCCGTGCGAGCGCCGTGCAGAGCGCTTCGCTGGTCAGCCGCACGTCGCGCCCCACCACCACCCGCCGCGGGCTCAGATGCGCGGCGTAGGCGCGGCCGATGCGATAGGCCAGCCCCTCGTCGAGCTGATCGGGAATGCGGCCGCGGATGTCGTAGGCCATGAAGCAATCGAGCCACTCACCCATCGCCGTTGCCCTCGCGGCCGTAGTAGTCCTCGAAGCGGACGATGTCGTCCTCCCCCAGATACGACCCCGACTGCACCTCGATGATCTCCAGCGGGATGATGCCGGGGTTCTCCAGGCGATGCCTCACCCCCACGGGGATGTAGGTGGACTGGTTCTCCGCCAGCATCACCACCTCCTCACCGCGGACGATCCGCGCCGTGCCCTTGACCACGATCCAGTGCTCGGCGCGATGGTGGTGCATCTGCAGCGAGATGCTGGCACCGGGGTTGACCCGGATCCGCTTCACCTTAAAACGCGACTCTTCGTCGATAGTCTCGTAGCAGCCCCACGGACGGTAGACCTTGCGATGGAGCACCGCCTCCTCGCGGTTCTCCGCCTTCAACCGATCGACCAGCGCCTTCACCTCCTGGGCGTGGTCACGGTGGGCCACCAACACCACGTCGGCGGTCTCCACCACGATGTGGTCGTTGAGCCCCACCGCCGCCACCATCCGCTCCTCGGCGTGGATGAAGCTGTCGCGCACGTCGTGCAGCAGCACGTCACCCTTGACCACGTTGCCCCCCTCGCCGCGCTCGCCCACTTCCCACAGCGCCGACCAGGAACCGACGTCGCTCCAACCGGCGTCGAGCGGTACCATCACCGCATCGCCGGTGTGTTCCATCACCGCGTAGTCGATGGAGTCGGCGGGCACCGCCGCGAACGCCTCCTCGCCGACGCGCACGAAGTCGGCATCGCGCCGCGCCTCCCGGTGGGCCAGACGGCACCCCTCGGCGATCTCCGGACGGAACCGCTCCAGCTCCTCCAGATAACGCGAGGCGCGGAAGGCGAACATGCCGCTGTTCCAGTAGAAATCCCCCGCCGCAACATAGCGCTCGGCGGTGGCCAGATCGGGCTTCTCCACGAACTCGGTGACCACGAAGGCCACCCCCTCCGCCCCCTCGACCCGTGCACCGCCACGGATGTAGCCATAGCCGGTCTCCGGCCGCTCGGGCACGATGCCGAAGGTGACCAGGTGCCCCGCCTCGGCGTGCGCCACCGCGTCGCGCACCGCCAGCAGGAAGCGCTCCCCCTCGCGGATCAGGTGATCGGCCGGCAGCACCAGCAGCACCGGATCATCGCCGTCGGCCATCGCCTCCAGCGCCGCCATGGCCACCGCCGGGGCGGTGTTGCGGCCGACCGGCTCGAGCAGGACGCGTCGCGTCCCGCCGACCGCCTCCATCTGCTCGGCGACCACGAAGCGGTGGCGGCTGTTGCACACCACCAGCGGCCGCTCCACCCCGGCGAGGCCGTGCAGCCGCGCGGCGGTCTCCTGGATCATCGTCCGCTCGCCGGTCAGCGCCAACAGTTGCTTGGGATAGGCCTCACGGGAGAGGGGCCAGAGACGGCTGCCGACGCCGCCGGAAAGGATTACGGGAAGGATCATTCGGGAGGGTATTTCCAAACAGGGCCGGGGTCTCGCCCACCCGGCAAACGAGCGGTAACGGATCAGCGGAACAGATCGCCGTGGGAAAGGAGGCAATCGGGAAGCTGGCGAGGCGAAAACTCACCATCTTCCACCACCCGGCATTCGCCGTAACTACCGTCCTTCAAGCCGGAGTGGCACTCTACCCGCCGCGCCGAGAGATCGACGATCCACACCTCGGGCACACCGCTCGCCCCGTAGAGGGGCAATTTGGTGTGACGATCGAAGGCCAGGCTGCGGCTGAAGACCTCCACCACCAAATAGGCATCGGCGGGAGTGGGCAGCGCCGCCTCGTAGTCGTCCTCCCGCGGCCGCAGCACCACCAGATCGGGCCGTGGCTCGCTCAGCTCGGAGAGACCCAACGGATTCTGCACGCTTACCCGGCCGCACCCGGCGACACAAGCGGCGAACAGCGAAGTCAGGCGATTGACCATCGAGACGTGCGGACTGCCGATCGGCACCATCTCCAACACCTCCCCCTCGATCAACTCCACCCGCGAGTCCCCGTCGAGGATCCCCGACTCGGCCATCTTGTGGAAATCGTGGACCGTGAAGTGGTGAAGTTGTGAATACGCCACGCTGCCCATGGCCCGCTCCTCGCTGCTCAACGCCTGGATGAACCCATTATACCGGGGTATCCGCTGGAAGAGAGAAGAGAAGAATTGGACAGGATTTTCAGGATTAACAGGGTGGATACGGGGCGCACCGGTTGGAACGGATCGAGTGTCTCGCACCTTGGCTCCCCCTGCGCTCTCCTCCGTTTCCTCACGCACTTTGAACAATGATCGGGAACAGCCTGTCAATCCTGAAAATCCTGTTAATCCTGTCCAATTCTTCTGTCGAAACCGTGCGCGGGGGTCTCGGCTGCTGCGACGGCGCAAATTCCGTATACTCTCCCGAGCTTTTCCATATCCAAATATGAATCGGACGCCCAATGGCCCAGTACATCTACACCATGAACCGCGTCGGCAAGGTGGTCCCGCCGAAGCGCGAAATCCTCCGCGACATCTCCCTATCCTTCTTCCCCGGCGCCAAGATCGGCGTGCTCGGCCTCAACGGCTCCGGCAAATCGACCCTGCTGCGGATCATGGCCGGGATCGACACCGACATCAACGGCGAGGCCCGACCCCAGGCCGGCATCCACGTCGGCTACCTGCCCCAGGAGCCGCATCTCGACCCGGAGAAGGACGTGCGCGGCAACGTCGAGGAGGCGCTCGGCCACATCCAGGAGGCGATGGCCGAACTGGACAAGGTGTACGCCGCCTACGCCGAACCGGACGCCGACTTCGACGCTCTGGCCGCCAAGCAGGCGGAGCTGGAGAACATCATCCAGGCCGCCGACGGCCACAACCTCGAGCGCAAGCTGGAGATCGCCGCCGACGCCCTGCGCCTGCCGCCGTGGGAGGCCGACGTGACCAAGCTCTCCGGCGGTGAGCGCCGTCGCGTGGCGCTGTGCAAGCTGCTCCTCTCCAACCCCGACATGCTGCTGCTGGACGAGCCGACCAACCACCTCGACGCCGAGTCGGTGGCGTGGCTGGAGCGCTTCCTCCACGACTACGCCGGCACCGTGGTGGCGGTGACCCACGACCGCTACTTCCTCGACAACGTCGCCGGCTGGATCCTCGAACTGGACCGCGGCCACGGGATTCCCTGGGAGGGGAACTACTCCACCTGGCTGGAACAGAAGGAGAAGCGCCTGGAGATGGAGCAGAAGCAGGAGCAGGCCCACATCCGCGCGATGAAGGAGGAGCTGGAGTGGGTGCGCGCCAATCCCAAGGGGCGCCAGGCCAAGAGCAAGGCGCGCCTGCAGCGCTTCGAGGAGCTCTCCAGCCAGGAATACCAGAAGCGCAACGAGACCCGCGAACTCTACATCCCGCCGGGCCCGCGGCTGGGCAACGTGGTGATCGAGGCCAAGGGGGTGCGCAAGGCGTTCGGCGACCGCCTGCTGGTCGACGACCTCAACTTCAACCTGCCCCCCGGCGGCATCGTCGGCATCATCGGCCCCAACGGCGCCGGCAAGACCACCCTGTTCCGCATGCTGGTCGGCCAGGAGCAACCCGACGCCGGCGAGATCCGCGTCGGCGAGACGGTGCAGGTCGCCTACGTCGACCAGAGCCGCGACGCGCTGGCCGGCGACAAGACGGTGTGGGAGGAGATCTCCGACGGCCAGGAGATCATCCAGGTGGGCAGCTACCAGGTGAACTCGCGCGCCTACGTCAGCCACTTCAACTTCAAGAAGACCGACCAGCAGAAGCGCGTCGGCGACCTCTCCGGCGGTGAACGCAACCGCGTCCACCTGGCCAAGCTGCTGAAGAGCGGCGGCAACCTGCTGCTGCTCGACGAGCCGACCAACGACCTCGACGTGGAGACCCTGCGCGCGCTGGAGGAGGCGCTGCTCGAATTCCCCGGCTGCGCGGTGGTGATCTCCCACGACCGCTGGTTCCTCGACCGCATCGCCACCCACATCCTGGCCTTCGAGGGCGACTCGCAGGTGGTCTGGTTCGAAGGCAACTACGCCGACTACGAGGCGGATCGCAAGCGTCGTCTCGGTGATGAGGCGGATCAGCCGCACCGGATCAAATACAAGCCGCTGGAACGTTGAGCGAGCGAGGGACGCCCACCGGTATCTCGCGCTCTGGCAAGGGGCGCAGCGTACCCATCGGAACGGTCCACCACCGCGAAGTTCGCTGCCTTCGTTCGATGGGCACGTCGCTGCACTCCTTTGCCCATCCTACGGCGGGAAATCAGTGTCTCGAAGAAAGGGAAGTATCGTATATCAAACCGACCGCTGGGCCGGCGTTCCGCCCCCACGCCGTCAAGTATCCGGTAGGCCGGCCGATTCGTTACAGGCGCCACGGGGACAGCACGGCAATGTCGGCTTACCTCCACGCCTCAGAAAAAATCAGGAGTAGCGAGTAATGGCGGAAACCCGCAACGCCGAACCGATCGACCTCGGCGCCTTCCTCACCAACCCTCACGGTGAGGAGTACCTCTACACCGTCAACCGCTCCGCCTTCGCCAACACCGCCTCGAAGAGCGTCTTCGACGCCCACTTCGCCGACCAGCTGTTCCGCGAGGACACCCTCTACCTGATCAGCGGCAGCGACTCCGGCCTGCTCATCCGCCATCTGCTCAACCACGACCCGATCCCCGGCACCCGCTACCTGGTGATCGAATTGCCCGAGGTACTCTCCACCCTGGAAGGACGCCTTCCCGATCTGCAAGCGGACCGACGGGTCGTGCTCGCCGGCTCCACCGACTGGACCCGGGTGGCGACGGAACAGATGGATATCGAGGGCTATCTGTTCATGGGCAAGGTGCGGCTGATCCGCTCCATCGCCGCCATCGACGGCCACTACACCAACTACGTACAGCTCGCCGAGCAGGTGAAGGACGTCTTCGACCAGTGGGAGTGGAGCACCCAGGCCGGCCTCGGCCAGGAGACCTTCATCAATGCGCAGATGGCCAATCTGGCGGAGAACCGTATCTCCACCTACGCGCTGCGCGGATTGCTCGACGACCTCACCTGCGTGCTGCTGGCCGGCGGCCCATCCCTCGACCAGACCCTCCCCTGGGTGAAGGAGAACCGCGACAAGCTGGTGGTGATGGCGATCTCGCGGGTCTGCGAGCAGCTCTATCAGGAGGGGATCACGCCCGACATCATCTTCGTCATCGACCCCCATCCCGCGGCACTGGCGGTAAGCCAGGGGATCTACCGGTTTGCCGAAGACGCCCTACTGCTCCATGCCTACCACGTCTACCCGCCGGCCCTCCACCAGTGGTCGGGGATCAGCGGCTTCATCGGCTACCTGCTGCCGTGGCAGAGCGAGCTCAATCCCGACAACTTTCTGGTCACCGCACCGACGGTCACCAATACCGCGCTGACCGTCGCCATCCGCTGCGGCGCCAGGGAGGTGATCCTCGCCGGCGTGGACCTCTGCTATACGGTCAACGGCTACACCCATGCCTCCGGGAGCGCCGAATTCGCGGCGGGCCCTTCGCTGGCCGAATTGACCACCTACGTGGAGACCAACGACGGCTCCCGCGCGGAGACCAACCACGCCTACAAGAACGGGGTGGCGACCCTCGCCCAACAGGTCGAACAACTGACCGTCGAAAATCCCTGCAAGGTGATCAATCCGGCCCCCCACGCGGCAAAGATCCCCGGGGTCCACTACCTCCCGCTGGAACGGATCGAACTGCAAGCGATTCCGGCGGAACGGCGGGAAGCCTTCCGCGCACCGTTCGCCCACGACAGTCGGGAGGAGCGACTACGCCATCTGCAAAAGGTACTCACCGAGCTGTTCGCCATGCGCCGCGACACCGAGAGGGTGAAGGAGTTGACCGACGACGCCTTGAAGGCGGTGCAACTCGCCTTCGATGCCGGCGGCAAGCTGGTCAACCCGAAACAGAAAAAGGAGCTGGATCGCATCGAGCGGCGTCTCGACGACAAATACAAGCGAGCCGCGCGGCTGATCAAGACCTACTCGATCCTCGCCTTCACCCGTGCCCTGCGTCCGGGGGGCAAGGAGTGGACGGAAAAGGAGATGAAGAGTTGGGCCAACGCCTACTACGGCGCCTACCGCAGCGGTGCCGAGCGGGTGCTCTCGCTGCTCGACTCCACCATGCACCGTATCGAGCTACGCATCGAAGAGGAGCTACCCGACGCCGACCTGCTGCGCCTGAGTGGTTTCTGGCTGAAGGAGAAATGTCCCGGACGCATCGAGGTCTTCCGTAAGCGCCGCGGACCAAGCCTCGAAGAGCTCAGCGCGCGCTACCCGATCGTATCCCGCCTGCACGAGACCTTCCTCGGCCAGCGCAACGCAAATCAGACGATGGCCCACGCCAAACACGCCGACTTCACCGACCACAAGCAGTTGCTGATCAAGGCGCGCACCCTTTTCTCCCAACAGAACCTCGCCGGCACCGAGCGCCTCGCCGCGGGCCTGGGCAAACTGGACGATCCGGAACTCGACCAGCTCAAGCTGCTGGTCGACGGCCACCTCGCCGAGCTGCGCGGGGAGAGTGAGCCGGCAATCGACGCCTACTACCGGATCACCGACCCCGAACTGCTCGAAGAGAGCCTCTCGCGACTGTGCAACCTGCTCCTGGACCGCCAGGACTACGACAACGCTCTGCTCGCCCTGGAAGCGCTCACCCACCTCTCGCCCACCTACATGCCCCAGCACGCCGAACTGCTGCGCCTGACCGGCGCCACCGACCGCGCCCTGGACGAATACGCCCGCTACTTCGGCCTCGTCCCCAACGATACCCGCACGATGTTCAAGCTGGCGCAGCTCTACCGCGACCTCGGCTCCCGCGAAGGGGCGCAGGTGGTCCTCGAACACATCCTTGAACACGAACCGGAGAACCGCGCCGCCCTCGCCATGCTCAAGGAGATCGGGGAATAACGGACACGGAAGACGGGCCGGCACAGGCGGCAAAGTAGGCATTGAGCTGGTTGACCACGGCGACCTGGCGGCTGCCGATCGGGACCATCTCAACTACCTCCCCCTCAATGAGTTCCACTCGCGAATCCTCCGACAGGATCCCGGCATCGACCATCCGGTGATAGTCGTGAACCGTAAAGCGGTGAGGTTGTGCGAACGCCGTGGCGACCATGTTTCCTCCCCCAACAACACCAAAGCAGATGTCTTCACCCGACGGTGGAATGATAGAACACCCCCCGGAAAAAGACCTCAACCACCCTCGATTCGGGCAAAACAATCCAACGCGCGCGCCACCGCATCATCCATATCGAAATACTTGTACTCCGCCAAGCGGCCGAGGATCACCAACCCTGGGACCCGCTCGGCATACGCCCGATAACGTTCGAAGAGTCGCTGATTCTCCGCGGTGAACAGCGGATAGTAGGGCATCCCCTCCCCTTCCCGCTCGCCGTCATAGGCCTTCGGATACTCGCGCATGATCACGTCGGGACCGTCGGCACGGCCGACGAAGTGGCCGAACTCGGTGATCCGGGTGAAATCGTGGTCGTTGGGATAGTTGACCGTCGCCACCGGCTGCCACGGCCCGCTCACCGCCTCCAGCTCGAAACGCAACGACCGGTACGGCAGCCGTCCGAAGCGGTAGTCGAACAAGGCATCGATCATCCCCGTGTAGATCACCCGCCCCGCAAACGGCCGCCCGTCGAAAAGCACCCGTTCGCACTCCCCATCCACCCGCAACCGCTCCGCCATCGGCGTGTTCAGGCAGAGTGCGATCCGCGGATGATCGAGCATCCGCTCGACCATCCGCGTATAGCCCTCCCGAGGGATCCCCTGGTAGGGGTCCAGAAAGTAACGGTCGTCGCGGGAGATCCGCACCGGGACCCGGCCGGTCACCTCGGGTGCGAGGCGATCCGGATCGACCCCCCACTGCTTGCGCGAATAGCCGCGAAAGACGTTGGCATAGACATACTCCGCCAACGCCTTCAGCGCCGGGTCGTCGGTCGCCCGCAGCTCGAGGATCGGCACCTGCGCCCCCTCGCCTAAGCGCCCGATCAACGCCCGCTCCAGCGCCGCCGCACGCTCGGCGGGAAAGAGCTGCTCCAGGGTATTGAGGTTGAAAGGTAGCGGTACCCGCTTCCCCTCGATACACGCCAACACCCGGTGCTCATAGGGAAGCCAATCGGTGAAACGGGAGAGGTACTGCCACACCATCTGGCGGTCGGTGTGGAAGATGTGCGGACCGTAGCGGTGCAGGTAGACTCCGGCGTCATTGGCCTCATCATGGCAGTTGCCCGCCACATGATCGCGCTGCTCCAACAGCAGCACCCGTCGCCCGGCGACGGCCAGTCGCTCCGCCATCACCGCGCCGGAGAGCCCCGCCCCGACGACGACATCGTCCACCGGCGCCCCCCCCCTCATCGCCGCAACCGCCCCAGCCACCACGGCAGCCACAACGACGCGACGACCACCAGCGGGACCGCCAAAAGCATCGCCAACGGCGCCGTCAACACCTTCGCCGCGACCATCCGCGCCAACCGGCCGACACCCAGCTCGCTGATTTCACCGAGCGAGCTGCACACCACACGACGACTCGCCGGCAGCGAGAACGAGAACAGAAAGACGTTGAAAAAGCCGCCCCCCGTCGGATTGGCTACCGGCACCACCACCCGATCGAAATGCTCTCCGCGCAGCTCCTCCAGTCCGCGTCCGAAGCGGAACGGCCCGGAGTGACGATAACGGTAGACGTGCTCCAATGCCGGATACTTCTCCACCGCCGCCACACCATGGGGATGGGTCAGAATCGAAATCGAGTGGTCGGGGAAGGCGGCGCGAATCGCCTCGAGGTTGCCGTCCAACTGCTGTACGCTGACCGAGCGGACGATCAGCAATCGAGGCCTCTGCTGCATGCTCATCAGCGAAACTGCGCGAAGGCGTTCTCGAACGCCACCCGCGCCCCGTTGACGATCTCCCGCGCCACCGGCTTGCGCTTGCCGCGCAGGCAGCCGCCGTCGCGAAACGCCGCCCACATCGCCCGCAGGTAGACCGAACTGCGCTGCTCCAGGGCATGATAGAGGCAACGGTGAATCAATCGCGCGGTAGTGGTCAACGCCAGATCCAGCGGATAGTTCTTCCACACCATCCAGAAGGCGTTGCGGGTGTAGAAGAAGGGCGCGCGCTCGCTGGCGCGGTTACGCGGGGAGAATTTGTGCAGGGCGATGATGTCGTCGTGGGTCTCGATGCGGTAGCCGGCATCGAGCACGCGGAACGCCGTGTCCTGTTCGTTCCAATAGAGGAAGAACTCCGCCGGGTACCAGCCGACCTGCTCGAACAGCACCCGCCGGATGCCGAAGCCAGCGCCGTTGAACGACATCTGATAGGCGACCGCCGCGCCGGGCGCCGCCGGAGCGGCACCGGGCCGCCACTGGAAACTGGCCGCGTTGCGCACATCGAAGGCCACCACCCCCAGCTTTGGGTCGGCGGCGAAACGCTCCACCATCCGCCCCAGCGCATCGGGGGCCGGGTAGGAGTCGTCATCGAGGACCACCACGTATTCGCCCCGCGCCGCCTCGAAACCGGCGTTGTAGCCGGCGATGCCGAGGTTCTCCGCCATCCGCAGCAGGCGTGCCCGAGGGTGGCGCTCGGCGACCATCTCCGCCGTGCCGTCGTGCGAGGCGTTGTCGACGACGATCACCTCCAGCCGGGGATACTCCACCTCGGCGATCCGCCCCAGCACGTCGTCCACATCCTCCCGACGGTTCCAGCAGAGCATGACGATGGAGACCAGCGGTTGCGCCATCCCCTCACCCTCCGCCGAACAGCGCGGGGAAACGCAGGCGGGCGCGGAAATAGGCGCCGACCTGGGGGCCCATGGAAAACTCCCCGCGATCGATCATCCGCTCCAGTTCCGCCACCGACACCCGCTCCACCTCCAGCCACTCGGTCTCGTCCAGCGCCTGCTCGCCGAGCCGCTCGACCCCCTCGACCACCACCACGTGGTAACGATTGCGGAAATGGGAGGGATGGACCGTCATCGGTTCGAGCAGCACCCCCTCGCCACCACCGAAACCGCTCTCCTCGCGCAGCTCGCGCATCCCGGCGGCGAGCGGACCATCATCCTCGACATCGATCACCCCGGTAGGGAACTCGATGGTCACCTCATCGGAACCGGGCCGGTACTGACGGACCAGCACCACCTCCCGCTCACGGGTCACCGCGATAGTCACCACCCAATCCGGATAGTGGAAGAGATAGTAGGGCTCGATGATCCGACCGTCGTACTCGAAACGGTTGGCGCTGAGGTCGATCCAGCGGTCCCGATGTACGCTGCGCCGTTCCAGCTGACGCCACTTGCCGATACTCATAGGCTCACTGTGGACAGAAGTTGCAGATGGCGTTCCCCTCGGCGGAGAACATCGATTGACGAAAACGGCGATAACCCTCGCCGAACCAGACCGCGCGCAAGCCGCCCTCCACCGCCTTCCCCAGCCCGGCGAACTCCGGTTCCATGCGGATGCAGCAGGGGGTCACCCAGCCGTCGCAGCTGAGGAACATGCCGGCGAACGGCCAGTGGCACGCCCCCCGGCGGGGCGCCGAGCCGGTGTAGGTGACGCGCACCCCCGCCGCCGCCAGCGGCGCCCGCTGCGCCTCGATCAGCGCAACGATCTCCGCCTCCCGCGCGCGCGCCGCCAGCGCCGCCGCACGCCCCGCCTCGAACCCCTCCTGCCCCGGCACCTTCCAGTTCTCCACCAGGTGGAAGTGCAGCTCCTGCGGCGGATGGCGCAGCGCCCAGCGGGCGATCCGCGGGATCCCGGCGAGACTCTCCTCGCCGACCACATAGTTGTAGGAGAGACGCACCGGGGCATCGCCGCGCAACCACAGGAACTCCCCCAGGTGCCCCTCCAGCTTCTCCAGGGTGCCGCCGATGCGGGAGACGAAGGCGTTGCCCTCGCCGCTCTCGTCCACCGACACCACCAGGCGGTCGAGGGCCTGCAACTGGGACTCCGTCAGACGGTGGAACGGGGCCATCGCATTGCTGGTCAGCGACACCGCGATCCCCCGCCCGGCACACGCCTCGATCATCGCCCCCAGATCCCGGTTGAGCAGCGGTTCGCCCAACCCTTGCAGATGGACCCGCTTCACCCGCGGCAACTCGTCGAGCCACCCGGCCAACCGCTCGGCGCTCAACTCGTGGCTCTTGCGCGCCTCCGGCAGGCCCTCGCGGGTGCAGTAGCTGCACGCCAGGTTGCAGCGGGTGGTCGGCTCCACCTGCAACAGGAACGGGTCCCACCACACCTCGCGGCAGATCCGCTCCGCGCCGATACCGAGCGCGCGCAGCCGCTCCATGGCGCCGGCGAAATCGAGGGTGGCGACGATCACCTGACAGTCGGCCAGCCCCCCCAGGCGCGCCAACGGCTCCACCCGCCACGCCCCCAGCGCGGCGCCGAGACGCCGCTCGTCATCGTCGACCACCGCCGCCACCCGCTCGGCGTCGAGCGCCTCCAGGATGTGCTCGGCGAGGCCGAGGGAGCCGTAGAGGACGAAGCGCAACGGCCGCTACGCCTTCCGCGGCAGGGAGTCGAAGTGGTCGCGGATGTAGCCGATGGTGTCGTCGAGGATGTAGTCCACATCGTACTGCGGCGTCCACCCGAGCATCTCCTTGGCCTTCTCCGAGTAGCCCACGCGGAAACGGACGTCGGCGGCGGGCGCCTCCAGGTGTTCGAACGGCGGCATCGGCTCGTCGGGATTGATCCGCTCCCAGATGGTGCGCGCCAGGTCGGCGACGTTGAACGGGGTGGAACCGCAGAAGTTGAAGTCCTCGTTGACCACCCCCTTCTCGATGGAGAGCACCATCGCCTCGGCGATGTCGCGGGCGTGGGTGAAGGTGCGCACCTGCTCGCCGTCGCCGAGGATCTGGAACGGGTTCTGTTTGACCAGCGCCTTGTAGATAAAATCGGGGATCACGTGCGCCATACCGAAGGCCACCTCGCCCTGCCGGTCGAGCATCGGCAGCTCGCCGCTGCCCACCGCGTTGAACGGCCGGAAGATCAGATAGCGCAGCCCCAGCTCCTGGGCGGCGCCGCGCACCAGATACTCGCCGTAGAGCTTCTGCATGCCGTACTGGGTGAACGGCACCAGTTGGCTGTAGGCATCCTCCTCGGTGACCGGACGCTGCACCCGCTCGTAGACCATGGAGGAAGAGGAGTAGACAAACAGCGCCTCGGGACAGGCGGCCAGCGTGCAGTCGATGGCGTGGGCGAGGATCTCGTTGTTGTCGCGGGCAATCTGGTAGGGGATACGGTGGAAGTAGCGTATGCCGCCGATCAGTGCGGCGAGGCAGATGACCACGTCATACCCCTTGAACTCCACCGGATACATCGCCCGCACGTCCTTCACCACCAGGGTGACGTTGGGATGCTTGAGGAAGTCGTGCTCAAGATGGCCGTACTTGCTGAAGTTGTCCACCAGGGTAATCCGGTAGTCGTGCTTGAGCATTTCGCGGACCACATAGGAGCCGATGAAGCCGGCCCCCCCCAACAACAAGACATTCTTCGACATGATGCAACCTTCGCTGTTTGCTAATTGAAATGGTGAATCAGGCGGTTTGATAAAACATCTTTCCGCGCCCGGTCATGTTCCAGACGTCGACGATCAGCGCGCCCGGCGGAATCTTCTCCAACAACACATCCCACGATTCATCGAAGGCGCTATGATTGTTGGCGATGATCACCACATCGGCACCCTCGACGGCCTCCTCGGCCGAGTGGTTCGGGAACTGGAAATAGCCACAATCGAGCGGCTCGTCGCCAGCGATATTGGGCTCACTCACCTTGATCGACTCCGGCACCTCACGTAACAGATAGCGCAGCAACTTGGGCACCAGGCTGTCACGGAAGTCGTCGCTGTCCTTTTTGAAGGTAAAACCGAGCACCGCCACCCGCTTGTCGCCGAGATCCATCCGCGTCTTGACCTCCTCCACCAGCGTCTTCGGCAAGGACTCGTTGATCCGCCACGCCGCGGTGAAGAGATCGGACTGCGGAAAGAGCTCGCTGATCATGGCGAAGTCCTTACGCAGGCAGGGCCCGCCGGCAAATCCGGGAGAGTAGAGAATGGGCCGCGGATAGTGCTTGTTGGTCACCTCCAGCAGTTCATAGATGTCCTCACCAAACTTGTTGGCCACCATGAAGAAGTAGTTGACCAGCGCGAAATAGACGTAACGGCCGGTATTGCAGAAGAGCTTGACCAGCTCGGCACCGCGGAAGGTGACGTGGAAGATCTCCGGGGCGATCACCCGGAACAGCGCATCGGCGGCAGCAAAACTCCCCGCGTCCTCCGCGCCGATGGGCTGGGGCAGCGTCGCCAACTCCTCCAGCGCCTTGCCCTCAAGGATACGCTCGGGAGCGAACGCGAGGAAAAACTCCTCCCCAACCTTCCACCCACGCTCCGACTCGATTCGTCTTTTGACGAACTCGGTGGTTCCCACTGCAACGGTGCTGCGCAGGATGATCGTCTGCCCGGGATGCAACGCGGGAATCAAACTCTTCAACGCCTCGTTGAGGTGACCGAGGTTCATCTCGATGTGCTCGGTGAAGGGGGTGCCGACCGTGATCACGATCTTCTCGGCGTAAGCGCATTCTGCGGCATCGAAAGTGGTGTCGATGGTCACACCCTCGTCGAGCAGCGGCTGACACCCCTGCTCCTCGAACGGCATCTGCCGACCACGCACCGCCTTGATGATCCACTCGTCGCGATCGACGCCGAGCACGCGCAGCCCCTTGGCGGCAAACAGCAACGCCAACGGCAAGCCGACGCGGCCGATGCCGATCACCGCCAGATCATATTTCCACTCACTCATCCGGATTTCCTAAGCTGTTCACAAACCCGATGCCCTACACCACACGGGTGGCCGGGAGTATACCCCACGCCTCACGCCCCCGACGGGCCACACCATTTCAGGACAACACCACCTGCCACACCGGATCATACGGATCGAAGAGCGGCAGCAGAGTGACGCGCGCCTGCAGGTGACCCAATCCCCGATAGATCGCAGGCCCCGAAGTCTCCGCCGCGATCAGCAGATATTCCGGCAGCAAACGCTCGATCGCCTCGGCCGGGTAGACCGGCAGCCCAGCCACTTCGCCACCGGCCAGCGAGCGGTCGACGAATCCGATGAGCGCGCCGTCGAGCCCCTCCCGACGCAGCAAGGCGATCAGCTGATCGACCATCTCCCCGCGCGCCGCGTACACCAGCATCCTCTCCCCGCGACGCACCGCATGTGACGTCAGCTCACGCACCAGCGACAGGTAGCGCGGCTCCGGCATCGCGTCGCCGGGCCTCGACGGCAGCCTGAAGTCACCGACCACCCGCCCCGTATCCTCGATCCG
Organism: Endothiovibrio diazotrophicus; assembly: GCF_054657215.1. Lineage (NCBI taxonomy): Bacteria > Pseudomonadati > Pseudomonadota > Gammaproteobacteria > Chromatiales > Thioalkalispiraceae > Endothiovibrio > Endothiovibrio diazotrophicus. The sequence goes on along the minus strand of NZ_BAAHXB010000001.1, from coordinate 64,141 downwards.
CAACGCCCTCAGTCCCGCCACATCCTCTTCGAGGTAGGCCTTCAACAACGCGGGCAGCGCCGCGGGACGCACCAGGCGGTTGCAGAGCGGATAGGCCCACCGCTCATCCTCGATCCAAACCACGTCCCGCCGCAGGCGTCGACGCAGCGAGGGGTCGAATCGCCCGACCTCGACCCGCTCGCCGAATGCCACACCATGGATATCCTGGCGCTTGCGCTGCACCGTGTTGCCATGCAACGCCGCAAGCTGGAAGTAGCCGCGCACCCCCCAGCCATCCACCGGCCAGCGCTCCCAATCTTGCGGGAGCTGCGTATGTTCGAGGTGATACCCCGTCACGACGCCGGCAACCAGTTGCACGGCGGTCACGCCATCGAACCGCTCTTCGCCACGCTCGATCCGCGAGAACAGCTGCCGTAGCGCGTCTCGATCGGCGAGCTCGATTACGCGGATCACCGGATGCAGGGCGCGCCGTTCCGTCGACGCCCGCTCACCGAAGATCTCCGCCAGCCGGTGAGCGGTGGTGTGCTCATGGTGGGCGCGGCGCGCCGCCGCCGCCGCGATGGCGCGCCACGCCTCCTCGTGCTCGACCACATAGGCGAGCCGCTCCTCTAATTCGCTAGCGTCGCGATAAAAGAGGATCTCCTTCCCTTCGCGGAATAGATCGGCCAGTTCCGGATTTTCATTAACGACCTGACAGCAGCCCAGCCCCGCCACCTCGAAGTGGCGCAGCTTGGTCTGCCAGGTGAAGTCGTCATCGGCGGTCAACCCCGGATTGAAAACGACGCGGGCATGCCGGTAGACCTTCACCATCTCGTCGTGGGAAAGGAAGCCGCCATAGCAGTCGCACAACACCGGATGGCGCTCCCAACCGAAGCCGAACACCTTGAAGCGCAGCCCGAGACGCTGGCAGATGGCGTGAAGGTCCACCAGGATCTTCTGCCGTCCCCAGCCGTCGCGGCAGTAGAGTTCGGCGTTCTCCTGGTGGCTAAGATTGGTGCCGACGAAGACCACGTCATAGAGCGCCTCCGGCGGCTCCCCGCAAAGGGCGGGAAAGCGCCGCGGGTTGAACCCCCAAGGGAGATAGCGCACCCGTTCACCGACCCCCTTGGCGCGCCGGCGCGCCACCCCACGGGTGGACGGTGAGAGGATCAGATCGTAGCGATGATCGTGAACCTCGTTCTGCGCGTACCACACCTCCGGGTCGTCATCCGCATGGAAAGCAACAACGCGCAGCCCGGCGGCGCGCACGTTGTCGAAGAAGTCGTCGGAGAAATCCCGCTGCACTGCGTCAGAGTAGAAAAAGAGAGTATCGAAGCCCCCGTCGCGAATCAGGCGGTAGAGGTATTTTTCATGAAAATCACCGCGATAAGCATCACGCAGCAGTGAAACATCCACAAACACCGCATCCAGCGCTTCACGCATCGGCTCGACCCAGTGGTCACGCACGTAACCGATGGAAAGCGCCCCGACCACCAAGATGCGTCCGCTGCCTGCCGCACCACTCACGAAGACATCACTCCCCAGACGGGATGACCAAGATCGTGCAACGGAATGAGGGCCATCCGCGCCGCCAACCCGCCGATCGCCTCATGGATCGCCTTGCCGGAGTGGGCGGCCGCGATCACCACCGCATCGGGACATAGCGCCGGCAGCGCCGAGGCGTCGTAGACCGGCAGGCCGTCCACCTCTTCGCCGGCGAGCCGGCGATCCACCCAACCGAGCACCTCCAACCCGGTCTCGGCGGCCACCGCCCGCGCCCGCTCGGCCATCTCTCCGCGCGCGGCATAGATCACCACCCGTGCGCCACGCGCCGCCAGTTGCGCCGCCAAGCGGCGCCACGCGGTGATGTAAGGCGCCTCGCCCAAGAATCGCGGCCGCTCCTCGAGCCGCAAATCGGCCACCACCACCCCGGTCTCATGCACGGGATGACGGGAGAGGAACCCACCGTCTCCGTCAACCCAGGCCCGCAGCAACGGCAGGGCCCCATCGCGTCGCACCACCAACGACACCAGCGGTACGCACCACTCCCCGTCGGCCAGACAAGCCAGGCGTTCCGCGACGAAACGCTCAACCCGTTCGCTTACGGCGCGAGGATGAAACCGCTCGGGCAGCAGCTCACCGACGATGTTCTGGGGCTTGCGCTGCATGGCGTTCTCGTGGATCACCCCGAATTCGATAAAGCAGCGTGCCGCAAACAACATCGACGCCCCATCGACCAGAAGCGGCGCCAACAACGAGTAGTCCAAGGAGACTACGCCGAAACGACCTACTGCCAGATGAAGATAGGGCTCGTCCCCGGGGAACGCCTCACCCATTTCGCATCGGCTCAGCAGCTCCACAGCCGCCTCCTCGCTGAGCCGCAGGGTACGCACCGTGGCACTCCCCGCCCCTCCCCAAACCTCCCCCGTCGCGCCGCATAGACGATCCGCATGACCGAAGAGCCGGCGCAGGCGGCCGGCGGTGGTGTGTTCGGCAATGGCACGACATTGGGCCGCAGCGGCAATCCGTTCCCGCGCCTCATCGTTCTTCAAATAGAAGTCCACCCGCTCGAACAGCTCGTCGCGATCCCGGTAGAAGACCATCTCCTCATCGGCGACGAACAGCTCCCGCAACTCCGGATTATCGTTGACCAGTTGGAAGGCGCCGCAACCGGCCACCTCGAAATGGCGCAGCTTGGTCTGGTAACCACCCTCGGCATTGTCGGCGGAGAGTCCGGGATTGAAGACGATCCGCGCACGATGGTAGACGTCGAGCATCGACTCATGATCGAGCGCGCCGCCGGCGCATTCGGCAAGCCGCGGATGCCGCTCCCAACCGGCGCCGAACAGCGCGAAGGAGTAACTACGAAGACGACAATGCCGATACAGCGCCTCCAACACGCGCTGACGCCCGTCGCCCCCCGAGGACTCCATACCATAAACGTTGTTGGTACCGATGAAGACCACGTCCCAACGCTTCTCCAGCGCACCCGCCGACAGATGAAAACGCGCAGGATTGTAGCCCCAGGGGAGATAGAGGGCCCGTTCGCCGATCCCCTCGGCACGCCGCCCGGTCCCGCGCCGAGAGTGGCTGGCCACCACATCGAAACGGTGGTCGTAGGGGGCGTTGGCGGCAAACCACGCTTCCGGCTCATCGTCCGCATGAAAAGCGATGACCCGCACGCCTGCCGCACGAACGGTCTCGAAAAAGGCGTCGCGAAAATGGCCGTGGAGGCTATCCGAATAGAAAAAGAGATAGTGGCAGTCGCCCTCGCGCAGACGGGCGAGCAGATACTCTTCCAGATAGGCGTCGTTGCGCGCCGCCAACAGCGGGGCCGCGTCGACGAATCCCGCCCGGGCGAGTCCCGCCAGCGGCTGGACCCAGCTGTCGCGCACGTAGTCGATGGAGAGGAGGCCGACCATCAACACCTTCGAATGGATCGCCCCACCTCGCACCCCGGCACCATCTTCAGTCCCGCAAGGCATACAGCACGGTTCCCCACACGAAGACATCCTCTCGGTGTTCCACGAACAGCCGATACTCCGGCCACCGCGCCTTGATCATCAGCGGAATCTTCCACAGATGCTCGGCACGATGGTAGATGCAGATCGCCAGATTTGGTCGGAATCGTCCGATGGTCTCCACGGCGCCGTCGATTGCCCGAATCTCCTCGCCCTCGATATCCATCTTGATGAAATCGACCCGTTCGAGCCCCATGCGGCGGACGAAGCCATCGACGCTCTCGATCCGCGCCTCCCCCTCGTCACGGTCACTGATAAAGGAGGGAACGGGGACCACGTTGGGATAGAGCGCGGCAAGCACCCGCAGCGGCCGCGCGAACACCTCGCCGGGCTCGAACGCGTAGACCGTTCCATCGCCTTCGACCGAGGCGAACAGCGCCGCGCTGTCACCGCAGAAGGCGCCGATATCGAGTACCACCGAACCGGGCTCGATCGCCAGCTCACCACCGCGCAGGTAGTGTCCGGCGCTCAGGCTGAGCGCGATGCTATCGATCATCCAGTCGTCGAGCGGCTCCGGCAATCGCGCGCGCAGCTGCTGCCGGTGCCGCTCGACATCCGCCCGCATCCGCGCCCGCTCGTCGTAACCCAGCGGAAGATCGGCCTCGCCGAGTCGCTCGACATCAAGGATCAGCGAACGAAAACGCAGGACAGAGCGGTACACCGCCTTCGATGCATCGTCCTCCAGCAAGGACAGGACCCGCTCGAACTCCTCGCGATGGGCGGCAAAATAGGCGTCGAAACCGCGACCGATTTCCGCATCGAATTCCGCCGCCATATCGGCGTAATAGTCGTGGCGCGAGTAGTGGACGAAATCGACGCAGGGACGCAGCGCGAAATGCTCGATCAGCTGCCGGGAGATGGGGACGAAATGGAGGGACGAGATGACCACCCGCATCCCGGCCAGGCGATCGGCTCGTGGCGCAAGCACTTCCAGGCCGTCGAAAGTGCCCCCCTCCTTCCGGGCATCGTTGTCGAAGAAGCACACCACCCGAGCACCGCGCTCCTCGAGCCACCGTCGGGTGAGCCTCCCGCTCTCCCCGGCGCCGAAGATGGCAAACGGGCGCCGATCCTCAGAATCGAGCAGGAAATTCCGGATATCGGCCAATGAGTGGCGGGCGCCCGGCACCACCACACCTTCGTGGAAGTCCTCCACGCCATCCCCTTTACGCACCGTCACGCGACATACCGGTTCGCCGGCCTCCGCATCACGACAAACCGCCGACCACCGTGAATGCGCAGGTACGCGTACGAAGAGGGACTAATCACAGATCGCATAGAGCACGGTCTCTTCGATGGTGGGCGAATGGTGTCCGATGAAGAGCCGATAAGAGGGAACCAGGGCCTTGATCAGATGGGCCACCTCGAAATAGTGCTCCGAGCAGTGGTAGATGGAAATCTGCAACTTGGGTCGAAAACGCCGGATCGTCTCCGAAGCCCCCTTCAGCGCCTCCACCTCGGCCCCCTCGATATCCATTTTGATCAGGTCGACCCGGATCCCTTCGCGCTCGACGAAGCGGTCCAGCGGCTCCACCTCGATCTCTTCGGTGCCCCCCTCATCGGCGATACGATAGGCCCCGCGCTCGTGGAAATCGGCGCGGAATCCGAGAGTGGCGCTGCTCGACCAGAGCCCACGTTTGATCGGCACCACCATCTCCTCCAGTCCGTCGCGGGCAATCCCCGCGAGCAGGTCGCGATGGTTCTCCTGCGAAGGCTCGAAAGCATAGATGCGACACCGTTTACCCACCGATTCGCAATACATGCTGGTGGTATCGGCGACGTAGGCCCCCCCCTCGACGATCAAATCCCCTTCCGCCGCCTGAACCCGAGGGTGCCGATATTGCGGGTAGTCGGAAAACCGGACGTAGACGTCGTCGCCAAGCCCCCGCGCCTTGATCGCCGCCGCGAACACTATTTTCGAGGCGCCGTCCTCCAACCAATCGTAAACCTGGGAGAGTTCCCGGCTCCACCACCCGAGCATCCGCGGATCGCGCCACAGATGCCCGACGATCCCCAGGAAATAGTCGCCGATTCCCGCCTCGGTCAAACGCCGAGCGATCTCCCACTCGTGGATACTGGCGATGACGATGGGATACCCCCGCGCCTCGAGCAGCGCCTCCGGTCCACGGCACGGCGCATCGTCGATGCGACATCCCGCTTTGGCCGGATCGCCGTCGAACCAGCCCAGTACCTTGATACCAAAGCGCTCGAGGCACTCCGCCATCAGTCGCCCGCGGCTACCGGCGCCATAGACGAAGACGCCGTCACCGGCAAAGGCGGTGGGCTCGAAACGCCGCGCCGACACCGCCGCCATCATCCCTTCGAGGGAATCCGCGACAGGCTTCCCGCCGACCTCTCCCTGCGCAGGCAGCACCGCCGGCAGCACCCCGAAGGCTGCGGGCAGTCCGCCCGAAACCGCGACCGTTCCGTCGTCCGCTTGCCGTGCCAGCATTTAGACCTCCATCACCTCACCGCCCATGGTCACGGCGATGAGGGTCGTAGAGACGTCCCGTGCCAACGCCCGAACCTCCTCATAACCGGAACCGGTAGCGTTGTTGTAGGGGACGACCACCCCGTCGAAGCGGGTCGCCCCACCGACCTCATCGACCACCGGTTTGAGCGCCTTGTAGCGAAAGTCCCCGCTGTTGGAGAAGGCATGCACCTCACCGTTGCGCACCAGATCCTCGAAGCTCTCCATGAAGCGCTGATGTCCCAACAGGTGAACCTCGTAACCGAGCCCTTGAAGCTCACGAATCACGCCGCGAGTCAATGGAATCGGCGCCGACTGCATCACCAGCACCCGTCCCTTCTCCGGCACACGCTGTTTGACGAAACCATCGAAGCGCCCACGGAACGCCTCGCCCTCCAGCATCTGACCGATGCGCTGCTCCTCCCAGCGGCGGTAGGCGAGCTTGACGTACTCCTCCAACTGCTCGCCGGAGAAGCGCTCGGTACGCGAAACCGCCTTGGCGGAACCATCGTAGTCGGTCCATTCGTTGGAGGTGAGCCACCCCTTCTCCTTGTAGATCTCGTACATCGAGGTGCCCGGAAAAGGCGTGGCGATGGAGAACTGCACCGAGTCGGCGGGCAGCCGGCAGGCCAGATCGATGGTCCCCTCGATGGTCTCCTCGGTATCGGCGGGCAGACCGAAGGTGTAGGTGAGATGCACCTTGATCCCCACCTCCTTGGTCTTCTCGACCATCTCCACGATGCGCTCGATCTCGATCCGTTTATCGATCTCATCCAACACCGTCTGGTCCGCCGACTCGACCCCGTACTTGACGCTGTAGAGCCCCGCCTCGCGCAGTGCCACCAACACCTCCTCGCTCATCAGATCGGCGCGGCACATCGCCCCCCACGGGATATGACTGAGCCCGCGCTCCTTGAGCAGGCGCGCGAACTCCAGCACATGCTTCTTGTCGATGTTGAAGGTGTCGTCGTCGATATAGAAGCTCTTGTAGGGGTATTTCTTGAAGTTTGCCTCGATCTCGTCGACCACATCCAGCGGCGAACGACGGCGATACTTCTTCCCCTTGTAGACCATCTGAGGCCAGACGCAGAAGATGCAGCCGTAGGGGCAGCCGCGGGTGGTGTTGATCTGCAACTGGGGCGACTCCAGCCCGCACACCGCGTCGAAATAGTTCTCGTCTGGGAGATCGTCGCGCTCCGGCCACGGCAACGAGTCAAGGTCCACCAGCGGGCCGAACGGGCGCTTCACCACCCGACCATCCGCCGCGCGGTAAAGCAGACTGTGCAGCGAATCTACCGGCTCGCCCCGATCGATCGCCTCGAGCAGATCGCAAACCGCCGAATCGTACTCCCCGTAGACCACGTAATCCACCTGATCATGGCTACGAAGAAAACGCTCCTCCTCCAGCTCCGCGTGAATTCCGGTGAAGACAATCACCACACCGGGAAGCATCGCCTTCAGCCGCGCGGCAATTTCCAAATCGTTGCCGAGGCTGGGGGTCGACGTCTCCATCACGACCGCATCCGGCGCGAATGATTCAACGAAACGGTAGTAGTCGTCGTAACGCTCTCCCATACCAACCGAATCGCGCACTACCGCGACCATCCCCCGGCGTTTTGCCAGTGCCCCCGCGGTGGCGAGAAAGAAGGGGAACGGGAGATACCCTCCGCCCCCGGTCAACGCGCCGCCGTAATAGCGCATGGTGTGGGGCCAGCGCGATCCCGCCCGGATTCCGCGCCAACCCGGCTCACCTTCCGTAGGCGCCTGGTACCAAGGAGCATTAGAGAAAATTACGCGCATTGCGGCCCCCGAAAAGGTGTTCGATAGTGAATGGTTGATTATTACTGTCGGCCAATACCCATTCAAGCTTTAGCGCGGTTCGCCGTATACTTGACTCGAAAACCCCTTCCACGCTAGGCGAAAGCCACACCAAACCACAAACAATCAGCGAGTTATGCGCATTCTCTCGATCGGCAACTTCAGCTTGGCCTATGTCCGTGACAACTGGGAGACTCCTCTTCGGGAAGAGGTCCCGGGAGTCGTCGTCGACGCGACTCCACTCCTCGCGCAGGGCGACTACGGCAACCAATACTGCCTCCACTACATCTTATCGCTGCTGAGAAATGACCACTTCGACGCCATATTTTTCTACAGCGACGGTCTGAACGCCGATTTCCGCGACGAATTCTTCGATCAGCTGCGCGGCAGCGGCACACCGGTCATCACCTTCCACGCCGACGACGAGCCGAAGACCGCCTACGCCACCAACGCCCGCTTCGACCACCGCTTCGACATCGTCGCCACAAGCTCCAGACGCGGCTACCTTCGCCGACAGAAGGAGGGCTGGGGCGAGCGCGTCCTCTACCTGCCATGGGGCTACAACCCCCGCCGATTCTACCCGTTGCGCGACGAGGAACCGCTCTACGACGTGGTCTTCATCGGCAAAAACAAACAGGGCGGGAAGACTTCGGTGATCAACGAGGACGGCCTCATCCGTCGCCAGACCCTGATCGATCTGAGGAAGTTCTGCGACAAAAACGGATTGCGCTTCAAGCTGTTCGGCATCGGCTGGGAGACCGATCCCGAGCTGGCCCCGTCGTCCGGCGGCGTTCTCGATCATGAGGCGATGCTCAGGGTCTACGCACGAACCCGCATCGTCTTCAATCCCGGCTGGTCCTTCGACGAAGGCTCCTCCGCCCATCAGATCAAGCTCCGCCATTTCGAGGTGGCCGGCTGCGGCGCCTTCCAGATCACCAACGAAAACCCGAACCTCGCGGAGCTGATGGCGCCGGATCAGGAGATCGTTTTCTTCTCCTCCTTCGACGACCTGACCACGAAAATACTCTACTACCTCGAACACGGCGATCGGCGCCGCGCCATCGCCGCCGCCGGGCTGACCCGCGTCCGCCGTGAGCACTCCATGAGCGAGCGCGTCGCCACGCTGGTCCGCCATATAGGGAAACGCCATCCGGCAACGGAGCCCCCCCCGCACTCCGCGCGCCCGACCGTCATTCAATTGGTCATCGGCGACCCGCAAACGATCGGTGCCGCTCCCCACCGCATCGCCCTCTCGGCAGCCACCCCTCGAAACGACGAACTCGCCGCCGTTCTCTCGCGCTACGACTACGTCCACCTGCTCGATGCGCACACCGTGTCGATGATCCGCAACACCACCTATGACGCCCTGCCCTCCCGCGCCACCCTTCACGATACCAAGGTGCTCGCCGTCCACTGCATCGCCCGCTTCCCTTCACTGGGAAGAAACCGCATCCAGGTCGATCGCAACAATTTCAACGGCACGATCCTCTCCGCCGACGCACCCCGTGACCCGAACCTCCACGCCTTCAAGGAGGCCTTCACCGAAACAGAGCTCGCGGGACAGCGCTACTACCTGGCCAACCTGCTCCTCTCCCCCGACTACATGCTACGCGCCATGGGTGAGCGGATCGCCCCTCCCGCCGTCCTGCCAGCGACGGAGGCATTCTTCGATAGCCGCCGAATCGTTCTCGACATCGAATTTCCGGAAGAGGCTCCGCTCATCTACCCGCCTCTCCACCGCCATATCCGTGAGACCCTCGCCGCCCTCGAACACCTCGACCGCAGCTACATGGTCTACGGTGCCCGCGGATCGCTGATCCCGGTACTGCTGAACCACATGGAGAAGAGCGGCGGCCGGTTTCTCGGTTTCATCGATCGCTCATTGAAAGGGGAGCGGCTCTTCGACCACCCGGTCTACGATGCCGCCGACATCGAACGTCTCGATCCCGACGCGATCTTCATCGCCGCCACCACTTCCGGTTCCGAGATATACCGAACCCTTCAGGGCGCCTCCTGCCGGCGGGCAATCCTGCCCCTTTACGACCTGTCCAACGGCGCCTGGCAGACCCCCTTCTGAACCCGCCGCCTCCGGGGCGCCCTCTACAGATAGATATCCCCGCTTTTCAGCACCAGAAAATCCCCCCCTTCGACGAAACCGGAGCGGATCAGCTGTTCGCGGATCTCCTCCCACCACATCGAAGCGACCACGATGAACTCATTCGCCGCTGGTGATCCAGGCGGCTCCAACACCGGAACTCCACCGTAGACCCTCCCCCGCTTGTTCCGGTCGTTGTCGTAATGGGCGTGAGCGAGAGCGCCGTACATCACCAACCCCCGGCTCACCAACAGCCCCAGATCACCGGCACCAAAGATCGATATCCGCCTTCCGCCGGCGCGCGACAAAACGTCGAGGAATCCGTTGTAGATACGCCCCTTCGCCTCCAACACCCGCTCAACAACCATCCCGGAGGCATCCACCGCCTCGGCCCAGCGTTCGTCGAGGTCCTCACCGTGAACGAATATCGGTCGGGAAAAGTAATCGATGTGCATCTCGTGAGTGGCGAAATTGGCCCACATCGCGACCACTTCAGCAGCCGGTCGAGCGCAAATTGGGCGCTTCTTGCGAACCTCCCCCCTCTCCATCAACGAGGCGATGAGAAGCTCATCGGAGTCTCTCACCACATAGACGCTGGAAACATCCCGACAGGCGCGCTGCAGGTAATCGACGTCCGGCGTCCAGTGAATGGTCGCCGACTTGTCGTCAGGATCGACGAACACCGGCATCAGCCGGAACGACCTCACCACATACCCCACGTCGTCCACCCGCCAGTAGAGGGAATCGACGGGATCGAGAACACACTCCTCATCCCACAGAAAACGTGATGTCTCCTCATGTTCGCTCGCCAACAGCAGGCGAGTGAATTCCCGCCCATCCACACCGTTTCGGGTTCGGTACAACTCCCAGAAGCGCTGCCTGTCCGAACAGAAGCTGTGCGCCACCACCGCCCGCCAGCCGCTGCGCCATAGGTCCATGATCCAGGAGAAGGTACCATCGGGAAACGCGGTATCCGGCTGGAAAAAAATCATCGCCGCCCCCTCTCGATTGGCACGGCGAATAGCGAAGGCATAGATCTCCGTCAATGCGTAGAGCTTGTTGGAGTAGTCGATCTCCGGAACTGCAACCACCTCGACCGCCAGCGCCCGGGCGACCTGGTGATAGGACGGGAACTCCTCGAAGCAATGGCGGTCCTCCTCCCGGGTATAGAAACACAGCCGTGCATCCTCCCCGATCAGCGCCAGCAGATTGCCCCCGGTGAGGTGCGCGGGAACGGCATTCGACATGAAACGGTGAATATAGTCACGCCCCCAAACGGGGACGATCACATGAAGCCGGGACGACCGCCGCATCCTCACCTGCCCTCCCCGGGGAGCGCCGCCGTCGGCAACGGTGGCGGAACCCGATAATCCACGCCGTCTCTCGCTAAGCGGGCCGCCACTTTTCTCGCGATGGACGGCGAGAGCGCAACCAACACCGTCGCCCCCCGCGGCACCTCATCCGGCGAAATCACCGGACGCCCCAAATGAGTACGGCCAACCCGCGCGCGATCCTCATCGACGAAGAAACCCACGACGTCGCCCAACACGCCCGCCAGCCAACCGGCCGCATTGGCCGTCCCGAAGAGCCCCAACCGGCCGCGGGGCGCCCCTTGGGCCCAGGCAGCGGTCGCGTTGAGCCACTCGACCAGCGCTTCCACCCTCAACAACGCCCCCTCGCCGCCGCCATCGGGGAGCGGCACCACGCCCCCGACCCCCGCCACCGCGGTGAGCTCCTTGGGCACCCAGGAATCGGTCAACCGTCGAAACGCCAACCCCGCAGCGCCAACGGCTCGCCGCAGGCTATGCAGGTCGAAGTGAGTACGATGATCGGCCACCAGCAATTCGAATGGATTGATGCAATGGAACGGGACCTCCACCACCAGAATCCCGTCGTCGGCCAAGTGAGAGCCGAGGGCCCGCAATAGTGAAACCGGCTCCTCCACATGCTCCAGGGAATGAATCAGGCTGATCATCCGGTAATCACCGGTCACCTCATCCAGGGTGCCATACACTCGACGCACACCGTCGATCGACGCGACCGCCGCGCGGCTGTCACCGTGAGGCTCAACGCCATCCAGCCACCACCCGGGGAGGAGCTTGGAAGCCGTGCGAAGCATCGCCCCGTTGCCGCAACCGAAATCGAGCAATGCCCCGCGAGGTCGCGTCGAAAAATCATCGAGAACCCGTTCCAGCAACCGCCAGGAACGAGCCGCTCCCGTACCGTCGGTCTGATCGAAAACCGGTTGTTCTTCGCCTCCGGATTGCGTGTAGAGCGCGTATTCCCCGTAAATTCGCGCGCACTCCTCCCGCCACTGCGGCGTCGCCGGCTTCTGCACCGCACCGCAACGGGTGCATACGCTGAGCCGGCCGCCGGCCGGCCAGGGACGACAATCGGAAGTGACCCGGGCAAGCGCTTCGAAACCCGTCACCGCCACCAACGACTCTGCGCCACACAGATGGCAAGCCATCGTCATTGCGTGCCTCCCGGCAAGGCATCAAGCACCTCGCCCGACCCCGTCACACCAGCGGGAACTGTCGGGAAGGTCTCCTGCCCCCTGGTGGAGACGGCGCACCCGGGCAGGCGGTTCCGCGGAAACGTACTCATAACGCCTCCGACAAAAGCCGGTGCAACTCATCACACCGCCGATCAACCGTATGATCGCGTAACGTCCGCTTCCTCCCCGCCTCGGCGATCGCCCGCCGCTCCGCCTCATGATCGAGCAGGTAGGACACCTTTTCCCGACACTCTTCCACGGAACCATAGGTGACGACCTCCGCATCCGGCACGAACAGCTCCGCGAGATTCTCCGCCTCATTGTTGACCAGACACCCGCCGACACCGGTAACTTCGAACAAGCGGATATTTCCTGCACATCGGCGATTGCTGGGATGAATGTTGAAATTCAGCCGCGATCGCATCACCACATCGAAATATTCGACGCCGTAAAAGGGGGACGAACAACGCTCAGGGAATATCGACGCCAGCGGCACGACCGGGGTCAAGGAGCCGGTCCTTCGAACATGGATGTCGCGAAGAGTGGTCAACGCCGTCGCCGAGTCCCCCTCCACGCAGGCAGCGAGTTCCTCGGCAAGCGATTGGTGACGCAGGGACTGCTCACGGAGTGCGGGGACGTCGCCGCGCTCGTAGAGCCACATCGACACCCGTGTGCTCAACAACAGGTCGATCAGCGCCCAGTAACGATCCATATGGGTCTCGCCGAACCCGAAACCGGAGGAACCGAGAAAGGTGAAATCGTAAACCTCCGCGGACTTCCCGTGACCATCCGCCCGCCAACGCGCGACCCGCTCAAGCACCTTCGGATCGAAGCTGTGATAAAGCGTCCTGGCTTCGATGCCGGCTTGCCGGAAACGCTCGGCCATACACGGCTCGTTGACGAGCACGAGATCCAGCGAACCGAGCGCCGCGCAATCCATCAAGTGACCTACGTAGCCGACGACCAGGCGAACGAAAGGGAAGCGCTGACGGAGGTCGTCGGTGAGAATGGCCTCCGCCCAGTAGGGGTCGGCACCCTGGAGATAGATCACCTCCGGCCGGAACGCCTCGATCTGGGCCAACATGATATCGGTAAGCCAACGATGATCGTCGTACTTGACCCCATTTTCCCGCGCCCACCGCTTCTGAATCAGCCCGGCGTTGCAGAGAATCTCGAGCGTCTCGTTGCCGAGCGCCTCCATCGCGCGAGAGAAACCGTCCGAGTAGATCACCGCATGGTCAAAAAACCGCTGTTGCAACTCCTGGTACGACGCTCCTTCGCCCGCTGCACGGGCGATGAGCTCGAAGGAGTCCCGATGGGCCAGGAAGGTAATACGACAGATCCGATAATTCATCATGAAATTCTTAATACAGGGACCGACTGGCCAAACAAACGCCCCCCCCATCAACGCCGCGTCTCGATTCGTGCGGAAGAGCCGGACGGACACTTTGGCACACGAACGTTCCTACCTTTTCACACCGGCGCACAACGCCATGATGTAATGCGCCATCTTGTGAAACCCGGTATGAACCACTTCATCGTTCATCGAAAACATAAATACATATTCGAAATACCTGCCCATCACGCCCTTCAGCGACGGAAGATCCTTGCAGTTGACATGTCCCGCCCGGCTCGTCGCCGACGCATACTGCTGACTTTCCAGCGTCGGCATACCCACCACCATCACACCGTTGTCGGCGAGCGCATGCAGGGAGTTGGTCAGGAATGAATCCTCATCCTCGGGCGAGATATGCTCAAGTACATCCAGCGCGAACATTCCATCGTAATCCCCCTCTAGCGGGGCTGCCAATATGTCGTGCTGAAAAACCGAAAAATCCCAGCGATCCACCATCCGATCCTTGACGTCCTCGATAAAAACGGAATCGAAATCGGTAGCCGAGAGCTGATCGACCTCCTGCTGCACCAACCGCGTGCCGAAGGCGTCCCCACAACCGATCTCCAATACCCGCCGACGCCCCGACAGCATCTTCGCCACGAACTTATATCTCGCCAATCGAAACAGGAGATGCCGCGGGTCGTCATGCCAACTCTGGCTACTTCTCAATCCCAACCTCTCGAATCCGCGTTCGACGGCCGCGTCGACGCATTCGCCATACTGCGGCTCGCGCGTCTTCGCTTCACGCAAATACGACTTGGATAAATTCTTCACAAGAAAATGACTCTTTGTTAAAAAACGACTTCCGCGCCCGCCGCCATCTCCCGGTACAAATCGTCCACCACGGAGTGCAGCGTCTGCGGCGCAAGACCGGTCAAGCGGGTAGTGCGCGCCATCGAAAGACCGCTATAGGTAGGACTAAATGCCAGCCGGACCCCTTTCTCCGTCGACGTGGTAGGAACGATCAGGCGCTCGTCGACCCCTCCCTTTTCCGCCATCGCCTTAGCCAAATCTACGTAGGAAACATTATCTGCACCCGACAGGTGAAAATTCCCGGCAATCCTCAGCTCACCGATCGTCAATAGCGAATGCGCAACGTAGGCACGAGATACCGGTGAAAATATGAGGTCCGAAAAAGGCTCGACGGCCTCGCCCTTTCTCCACGCCGCTCTCCACCCGGGGAGCGGACTGGTGTCGCGCCCCAACACCTTGGTCAGCCTTACGACATTGAAATCCTCGCCACGCCCGGCGTCGCTCAAAAGTTCCCTCAGCGCCCGCTCTCCATCCGCCTTCTGCCGGGCATAGGAAAAATTCGGTACGTGCTCGGCGTCTTCCTCCGGCCACGGCGTCTCTCCACCGAACACCGTATTCGAAGAAATGAATGTCACGAAAACACCCGCCCCAACCAACTTCTCGACCAACCTCGGCAACACGCGCACATTGAAATCATAAGCCCTGCCATCCGACTCGCACTGCTCATAGTTGCTGATGGCGGCAGTAATATACGCATAGTCAACCCCCGGGGGGATGACCAGTGAGTCGTAGTCCTCAATATCCAAAAACAGCCGCCTGCCGCCGGTCGTATCGGCGCGGCGCGTCGTCCCATAGACCTCGTGCCCCTTCACCGCAAGGGCCTTCATAAGCGCGGATCCGACGAACCCGTCCGCTCCCACGATCAAGAACTTCCCCATACCATCCTCTTTACTCATGTGCCCCTTCGAGCGAACCGTTTGCGGGGCCTCGCCCGCCGACGACTCGCTCTACGGCCGCCTACCGGATCATTCGTCACCGTCGATTCTCAATACTTCTCCACGCCATCGATCCCGACCACCTTCAACTCCGGACACAGAACGACAAAATGCCCTCCGTTCTCCATATATTCCTTGTTGTTCTCGATAATCCTCTTCTCGTGAACCCACGCCAAAATAACCGTATATTTCGGCATTCGTTCCAACAGCGCCGCCGTCGGCAGAATCTCAAGACCATCGCCGGAAGTATATTTACCGACTTTCTGGGGGTGGTCATCCACCACAAATTCGAGAATTCCCGCCAGGCCCAACTGAGAGATCAGCGTCGGTCCGCTTCTCGCAGCCCCATAGCCGGCGATCACCTCGCCCCTTCGCTTCAGTGTGGACAACAGACCGCTTGCCCTGAGGCGAAGGTCGGACAGCCTGACACCGAAATCGGCAATGACGCTTGGCTTATCGAGCCCGAACTCCCGCTCAGCCTCCACCATCGCCTTGACCGAAGGAGCAGGTGTTCGCGCCCCCCCCTTGACCTGGGCGGTCCCGATTATCGACCCGTGCTGAACCGCCACTTTCTCGACATCGATCAGCTCCAATCCGTGACGATCCAAAAAGGCAATCATGGGAATCACCGAATGATGACTCATGTGCTCATGGAAAATCGTCCCGACCAGCAAACCCTCCACCACGTCCCGTAGGTACTGCGCCTCGAAAATGAACACCCCGTCATCGTCCGTCATCGACCTTATGGCGTCCGTCATGGCCCCGAGGTCATCGACGTGCGCGAAGGAATTGAATGCGCAAACCACTCCAGCCCTCCCCCGCTCACGCACGACTTCGGAGGCGAGCTCCCCGGTCAAACCAGACGGAATCGTTTCGATCCCCGAGGCAGTCGCCGCATTCGCGATCTCAACCGCCGGATCGATACCCAGCACCTCGTACCCCGCATTCTTGAAAAAGCGGAGCATCGACCCATCGTTGCTACCGACATCAACCACCAGCGAGCTCTTTTTTGGGCCGTATGTACCCAAAACCTTGTTGACGACCCATTCGAAATGTTCAGGCATCCCTTTGGCATGACCCGAATGGTAGGAATAGTCGGCCCACAACGTATCGCAATCCAATACGTCCAACTGCTGAACGTGCCGACAATCCCCGCACATATAGAGGTCCACGGGATATCGCTCGGCCGCTTTGCCTTCCGCTTCGCTATCGCAGTAGTTTTCGGCCACCGGGATCGGTTCGAGCTTCACCACAAGCTCGACATTAGGAGAGCCGCACAGCCTGCACGTAGACCTACGAAAGTGTTTTGTAGCCATCCTGTTTTCTCCATGCCAATGGGGCGTCGCCGCCATTCCACCCTCCGCGACAATCCGCAGGGCCATACCACCCGCGCCGATCCCGGGAACCACCGACGAGCGAGCCCCGGTTCACGACCGTCCGCCCGCCACCCCGAGGAACTTATCGACCCGCTGCTGCAGTACACGCACATATCGGGCGACCGCTTCACGGTCCCCTTCTTCCGGTGCGAAGTCCGCCAGCTCCGTCTGCCGCGGATCGAAGGGCCCGTTGGTCACTTCATGCATCACCAACCAGGGTGAGCGGACCACCAGCGAGTGAAAAAGCGCTTCGCCTAATCGGCAATAACCGCTCCGCCCCCCGCCCGGCTCACCCAACTCGACCACTCGGATGATCTCCCCGGTGGAATCGAAAATCACCACGTCGACCGCCCCCTCCATGATATGGAAAGACTCCGATTTGCCGACGTGCCGGTGGGGGCGAACATAGCTGTCCCGATTGACCGCGATGATCATCTCGTGCAACGGATCGTCCAGCGATCGATGTGCGCAGATTCGCGCCCTGCTGCGCGGGCTTTCCACGGCCATCCGTTTCAGTTCGGCATAATCCGACGACGCGACCACGACCACCGAATCGGTCGCTTCCAGCACCTCGTCACTCGCTTTACGGAACAACGTCAACCACCTCGGCGCTCTCTTGGTAAAGTCCGATATCACTCGCGGAAAAAATCGAGCGGAACTCGCCGCCCCGCTCGATGAAGTCCGCGTGCGATGCGACCACCCGCCGCTCGCTCTCGGGACTCAACGCCAGCAGGCACAGTCCGATCCTCCCGTCCGACAGAATCGAAGAGTTCAGCACCGGCAGCTCGGAACCCGGCAACCGCAACCCCTGCTTGTTGGGGTTATCGTCGATCACGCCCTCAAAGGCCCCCGCCAAACCATAGAAATTCACCCATTTGATGGCGAGATGCCCCGCGCCATAGAGGACCGGATAACGCCGGCGACGCACGGCCTCCTCCACCAGCGCTTTCAACGCCCTCCGGCGATGTTCGAACATCGTCGAGAAACGCTCCCCCCGAGCGATTTCCGCCGCGACTTCCGTCCTCCGACGCTCACCGCTCGAAACGTTGCGGACCACCGCTATCAGCGAGTCTTCCAGCGCATAAGGCTCCACCACCGACTCCGCGTCGCTGAACCCGTTCGCCGCCAGCAGCGCCGATAGCGTCGCGGGCGTGAAGTAGGAGATGTGCTCCTCCCACAGGAAAGCGTACTCGCCGACCTCCAGGAACTTGCGACACTCCGGGACCTCGAAGAGCATCAGGCCCCCGGGCCGCGTGAGCCGGGCGCACGCCTCTACCAGCCTCGACGGAGAACGGGCATGTTCCAGGATGTGACGGGCCACGACGATATCCGCGCGGCCGAACCGGGTGGCGAGCGAAGCGCCGAGCTCGCCGTCGAAGCGCTCGGCGATGGCGCCAAGATCGGCATCGACGCCGGCAAACCCGAGATCCGCGTCCGGCATCAGGCGCCGACAATGGGAAACACCGGCGCGCCGAAAACGATCCAACGTCGAATCATCCTTCGAACTCAGCCCGAGCACGGAAATCTCCGCCGGACCGGCCACCCTGGAGAGCACGCGCTCCACCATCCGGTCGCAATGGCCCTCGGGCTCGTTGTACTGAATCCAGTCGAAGCGGGAACGCACCATCTGTGCCGGCATCGGGTCAATGAGCTGAACCAGACCGCACGCGGAACACTGGCCGACAACCAGCGGATGGCAATCCGCAGAGCGCTCTCCGCTCGCCAGGTAACGATTGCTCGGCGGCTGCTCGCCCAGGTTCAAAAGGACCTGCACCTGCGCTGCTCCACAACCTATGCAACACCCACCCATGACACCACCCGCAAAGCCGAAACCGAAACCTGCGTCAACCGACACGCGCCTCCCACCGACCGGGGAAAAGCGTCCCATCTGCGCCGTCTATTCGAAGTAGATAAAGGAGAAATCCCCTTGATAACCGGTGTGCCGGAACAGCCAGCGCCACTCCTCCGGTTTATGGAATGCCCGACAGGTGAGCTGCCAATACATCAGATTGACCTTCTCCCGCTCGTCGCGATAGGCCTCCACCGTCAGATAGGAGGTCCCCCGACCGACCCGCTGGATCTCGCGCAAGGCGTTCCAGAGATCCGGCAGCAGAAGGTTGTGCAAGGTATTGATGCTGATGACCAGATCGAAGTGGTCATCCGGAAACGGCAGTTGCGCCGCATCCCCCAACGTCAACCCCCGCGCCACCGACTCCTGGGCATTGCGCAGCGCATACTCCGACAGGTCCAGACCAACGACCTGACTGCCCGGCAGCAATTGGGCAAACTCGTGAAGCAGGAATCCCTTGCCACACCCCACGTCGAGGATCGATGCCCCGTCGCTCAGCCCGTAGTGTTCCACCATCGCCTCGGCGACCACCCGCCAGCGACCGTCATAGCGATACCCGCCGTACCCGGCGTGTCGATCGCCATCCCAATACGCCTGGTCGAAGCGCAAGGCGACTTCCGCGTCGGCCGCCTTGTCACGGCCAACGACCCGGGCAAGATAGTCCCGATTGGAGGCACGATGGAGCGCGCCGATGAAATCCACCTCAGCCATCGCCTGCCCCTATTTCATCAATGCCGTCACATGCTTGGTCAACCCGCTCACGCTGATCGCGTTCCGATTGCCCAGGTCCCCGACCATCTCCGCACCGGCGAGATTGCCGAGGAAGCCAACCACCTCCCACGGCGCACCCGACTTGACCAGCAGGCTGGTCACGGCGAATACCGCATCCCCCGCCCCGACCCGATCGGAAACGGTGGTGGCCAGGGAAGGCACCGACTCCACCCCCTCACCCTTGGTGAAGTGGGACGAGCCCTCCCGGCCTCGGGTCACCGTGAAGTGACGACAGTCAATCCGCTCCCCGAGCCTGGCCAACAACGCCTCCCAATTCAGGTATTTGTCCCGGACTTCGAGAGATACCTCGTGGGTAGCCAAGGATACGTAATTCGCCTTCGGGTACTTCGAAATGAGGTTGTAACCGCGATTGCCGGCGTTGGCCTGCGTATTCACCGCAAGGAAAGGAGCGAGCTCGACCAATTTCGAGACGATTCTCTGGGAGATCAGGCCATGGCCATAATCGGCCACCACCACCAGGTCATAGTCGCCGACGATCGCCTCCAGCCGCTCGATAAACCGCTGCTCCTCCACGCCATCCAGCGGTGAATCCTCCATCTGATAGGTCTCGAACAGCCGCGTTCCGGTATAGGAGTCGACGTATCGTCGCTTGTGGATGGTGGGGACACCCGGCTCCTCGACGAAGTTGAACGCAATATTGCCCGCCAGCGAATTGCGCACGAACTCCTCGCGCGATCGATCGCTGCCGAGGGCGGTGAGCAGTCCGACCTCGCCGCAGATCCCCGCAAGGTGATTGGCAACCGCCAACGCGCCTCCCGCATAGGTCTCGCGGGAGCGTTCGAGAAACGCCAACATCGGATCTTTGTTCGATTTTCCCAATCCATCGCAGAATACATACTCATCGATGATCGCCTCCCCGACCACCAATGGCCTCAATCCACGAACCCGCTCCAGCTCCGTCAGCACCCCGTTCAACGAATGCTTCTCCCGGAACCGGGCCAACCACCGCTCGGTCTCCGGAGGAAATACATTGAGGTAGGCGTTGATCAGATGCGAAGAGCTGAAGGTCAGCTCATCGGTGAACAACACCCGGCCGCCAACACTCAGGATCGCCTGCTCCTCATCCCGAATCTTTCCCGTAACATCACTGTCCTTGTCCGCGTATTCGCTGCCCTTGACGTAGACGCTCGGTTGCAGCGCGTGAATGACCTCTACCGCGCTCGGACAATCGCTGATCGTCACATAGTCGACACAACCCAGCGCGGACAGCGACTCGACGCGCAACGTCTCGTTGAAGGCGGGCCTTCCCGGTCCTTTGTTGACGTACCGGTCTGTGGTGATGGAGACCACCAGCACATCACACTCCCGGCGGGCCGCCTGCAGATGCCGAATATGCCCGGGATGGAGCAGGTCAAAGACACCATGACATAACGCGACCACCTTTCCCCGCGTCTTCTCGTCGGCAATCAGCTCTGCCAGTACGTCGACTCTGCGAAATTTCTCGAGTTCACCCATTGGGACATTCACCTCAAAGCAGGCTATACGAACGGAAGATGATCGGTATCCAGCGAGAGGTACTCGAGAATCGCCAGATTCTTGTTATGAACGGTGCAGTGATGCCGGCATGACTGCGCGGGGTTGAACGTGTAGATCCGCTCACGATTTTCCGGGGAGAACCAGAACTCCTTGAACGAGCGATCGACAATGGAGCCGAGCAATCCCTCCTTGTTGAACGCCTTGTCATGGCAGGTATACACCATCTGATCGGCGGCGATGACCGGTTGGAACATGAGAAACGGACAGGTGGTGTAGTGCTTCTCGAAGACCCGCGATTCCAGACCGTGATAATGGTCGACCACGGTGAAATCGGACGTGTTCAACGCCTGACAGCGGCCGATCTCCTGCTCCACTTCCGCGCGAATAGGATCGTGATAGGCGGTGTTCTCCTCCACCGAATTCCCAACCACCACCCCTGAAAGTTTGACGTGATTGACCCCTGCCTCCTTCAACTGGGCGCACACGTCGTAGATATGACCGTGATTGCCGTGATCGATGATGAAGCTCACCCCGAGAACACACCGGGTACCCCGCGCCAAAAAGTCGCGGACATTGTCGAAAAGCTTCTCGTAGGCGGAATCCGGCACTCCACGGGCGGCTCGATAGCTGGGCCCATCCCACCCATCCATCGAAATCCTCACCCACGTTCCGTGTTGTGCAAGGACGTCGGCGACCCGCCCCTTGAGGTTCGAGCCATTGGTCAATACGCCGATCTTGATGCCGCCCGCCGCCAGCCGTTCCACACACTCCGGCAACGGCCGGTAGAGCAAGGGTTCACCGCCGCCGGAGAACGTGACCGCGCGAACCCCCATATCGATGACGTCGGTGATGATCTGATCCATCTTGGCGGGAGGGATCTCGTCACGCATGTCCATGTCCTCCCCCAATTGGAGGTTGCCGACATGGTAGGCGCAGTACCAGCAATCGTGGTTGCAGCGATTGGTGGGCTTCATCCGGATGTGAACCGGGGCAAGTACCCGCTGATCCCGAATGGCCTGCAAATGCTCCGGAAATCCGAGAAACTTGAGGTTGCTGTAGAGTCTGCCCATATCGCTCACATCAGCGCACTGGATACTGCCTCGGCGATCGCGTCCCCACGAAGGCCGAACCCGGCGAGCAGGCTGTCCTGAGACCCGTATGCCGTCGGGAATCGGTCTTCGATTCCCCTCCGCAGGATCCTCCCGTGATCGATCCCGTTGTCTACCAGCGCCTCGATCACCGCGCTACCGAACCCGGTCGCCAACATATGCTCCTCCACCGTCACTACCAACCGCCTCCCCGGAACCCAACGGGCCAGCGCCGCGACATCCAATGGTTTGACCGTGTGCAGGTGCATGACCCCGCAACTCACCCCGGCCGTCCCCAGGGTATCGGCCGCGTCCAAACAATACTGAGCCATCACCCCGGTGGTGAGCAGCAGCACCTCTCCGGGCTCGCGGAGCAATAGCGCCCGCCCAAGCTCCAGCGGCGCCTCGTCCGGGGTAACCACCGGATCCCCGCCCTTGCCCAGGCGAATGTAGAGCGGCCCTTTGTGCTCCACCGTCTGCGGCATCAGCTTCGCCATCTGCAACGCGTCCGCCGGAGCCACCACGCCCATGTTGGGCAACGCACGCATGATTCCCATGTCCTCGGTGGCGAGATGGGTAGAGCCGAGCGGGGCGTAGACCACGCCCCCGCCGCTGCCGATCAGCCGAACCGGAAGATTCTGCAAGCACAGATCGATCGCTACCTGTTCGTAGCAGCGCCGGGTCATGAACGTTGCGATGGTGTTGACGTAGGGGATGTAGCCTTCGATCGCCAGTCCCGCCGCCATACCGACGATATGCTGTTCCGACACGCCCTCCATGTAGCAACGGTCGGGAAACTCCTCGAGCATCTCGCTCATCGTACCGGCACCGAGATCCGAACCCACAAAAACGATCCGCGGATCGCGTTTTGCCAGTTCGTATACGGAGTTGAGGCAGGTCTTTCTCATTGGTAACCGTCCAGCGCTGACTGCATTTCGGCGATATCCTCCGCCGAAATCCTGGATTTATGGTGCCACAGCGGGTTGAACTCGGCGAACGGGAAGCCCTTCCCCTTCACCGTATGGCAGATGATCACGCTCGGCCTTCCGGGCTCGAATGGAAGTGCCCCGAGCGCCTCGCGCAACGCCGATACGTCGTGCCCGTTGATCTCGCGGCAGGCGAAGCCGAAGGCCCGCCACTTGTCGGCAAGGGGCTCCAACGCAAGCACTTCGTCCACCGGACCGTAGGACTGAAGTTTGTTGTAATCGACCATGACGGAGAAATTCTCCAGCCGATGCTTGGCCGCCGACAACGCCGCCTCCCACACCGATCCCTCGTTCAACTCGCCGTCGCCGGTCACCACGACGACCCGGCTGCTCCGGCCCTCCATTCGCGCCGCCAGCGCCATCCCGACACCGATGGAAAGCCCGTGCCCCAACGCCCCGGTAGAGGCCTCCACCCCCGGAATCTTGCCGAGCTCCGGATGGCCACCGAGGACCGTATCGCTCGAACAGAAACCTCTCAACTGTTCGCGGGAGATGAACCCCTTGTCGGCAAGAAGCGCATACAACGCAAGGCAGCCGTGGCCCTTGCTCAGGATGCAGCGGTCCCGTTCCGTCCAGCGCGGATCATCCACGCGATAGTTCAGGAAATCGTCATACAGCGCTCTCAGTATCTCGATCAGCGACATCGAAGAGCCCAGGTGCCCGCGCCCCCCCCCTTCCAGTGCCAGCAGCACGAGCCTCCTCAGATCCCGCGAACGATCATCCAGCGCGACCTCCTGGGAGAGGCGCTTGAAGTCTTCGACACCCGTCTCGTCAACCGAAAAATTGGCCATCGGCCTCCTCCAACTCGTTGAGCAGCGTCGTCGCCTTGTCCAGCTGTCGACGCCTTACCTCCTCCCGATCAAACCGCCCCCCATCCCGTGCAAAGCTTCGCCGGGCGAACCCCTCGCCGAGAAATTCGTTGAGCATGATCAGGCACCAACGCAACCCGTACAACGGGAACAGCGCCCGAAAGCGGCACTCGAACGGGTGGTCATCCCCAAAGATCGGCAGCATTCGCCGAAAGAAGAGGCTCCGCCACGCCGGCGACAAGCGCATCCCCGGATGGAGCAGAAAATCCGCGACCAGCTTCACCGGATCGTCCCAGCCGAAATATTCGAAATCGACGAAACAGTGGCGACCATCCTCTCTCCTGAGCATATTGTGGAGCCCGAAATCAGACGGACTCAGCGTCTGATGGCCGACCTCCAGGCAGCGGCGCATGTCACTCCCCGCCCGCCCGTAGGCGGCCCTCGCCCGGCCGACGAAGCGCTCGCGCGCCGGCACCAGACGTTCACGCAAAAACCGCCTCAACGCCTCTCCCTCGCCCTCCGCCAACAATCTCCGCTCCCGATCCAGCAATTGGTTCACCAGCTCTTCCCCGCACAGACAGGCCTCGGTCGCCAGGTGCAACCGGCGACTGCCCGGCGAGTGGCGCGCCACCCGTAGAAGTTGTCGGACGAAGTCCACGACGGCATCGAGCGCCGCCTCGTCCCCTTCCGGCGCGGCGCCATCGATCCACTCGAAAAGCGCAACCCGTGCACGACGATCCTCTCCCGCCGGCTCGGGCACGCAGGAAACCCCCTCCACCCGTAGAAACGTCAGCGCCGCCCGTTCCCGTGCCATCCGCTCCAGTCCACCGAGCGGCTGTGGAGGATACCGCTTTGCCGCCAATCGGGTTCCGTCCACGAGGTCCACCCGATAGAGGCAGCTGTTTCCTCCACCCTGGACAACCGCCACCGAACGCACCTCCACCCCGGTCAGCTCACGCACCGTGCGGGAAATGTCGGGCATCGCCATCGCCTCGATCGACTGTTCGGCCACCGGCATCTCCACAGCGCCCCGCTCAGGCCGCCCCCGCCATATCCCGCCGCGACCGCCAATGGGCGACGACCTTCGCATAGAACGCGCGCAGCCGGCCGGCATTCGCTTGCAGGGTGAGCCGGGCGGCCGCAGCCGGCGGCACCGCGGGCGGTCGTTGCAAACCCGCCCAAAACGCTCGGCTACGCAATGTCCCGGTATCGACACACACCGCACCCGCGTCACGGGCAAAACGACAACAGAACTTCATCGCCGCATGAACGATGGGCGTCACCCCCGCATCGAGATAGTCCACCATCCGGTTCCCGTACGAATACAGGTCCTTCTCCACGCGCCGAATCGAGTCGCTGGAGTAGTTGTCGTTGGCGTGGTGCAGCCCATGCAAACCGTAATCGAAACCGGCCATCGCAGGCACGTAATCCCGCGGCGGCAAGGTGCGATGAATGGTGCAGTGGTGGCTCCGCTCACAGGTCGCCAGGTAACCGCGGAACCGCTCGCGGAACTGCGCCTCGCTGGCGCGATAGTCGAACGCCGGGAATAGGTGCAGCTCGACGCCGCAGCCATCCAGCAGATCGATCAACCAATGGATGGAATCCGGATGCCGGGGGTCCTCGCCGGAATCCAGCGTCCCCGCCACCGCCACACGGATGGCCCCGCCGGAGCGGGGTTTCCGCTCGATCGGGAGATCGCCCCAACAATATTCGGGAAACAGGATAGACGGGCAATGACGCGAAAGTTCACCACGGCGACGCATCGGCTGAATCTCCAGACTACGGGCGCACAGACCATCCACCTGCGCCAGCCAGAGCCGTTCGAGCGCCGCCTGATGGCGCCAATATCCTCGCCGGTCGATCAGGTAACCTTCGCCGATGACGTCGTAGAAATCGCCGATGACCGGCAGCGAGGTCGTCGAGAGTAGGCGATTGATCCCCTCATTCTCCTCCATGCTGCAAAAGACATGCACCACTCCCGGCCCGTGGCGGGCAACCGCCTCCTGCAGGCAGGCGCCCACTTCCGCAAGCGTGGCGAACGAATAGATCCCCTCGAACGACTCCTCATCGAGCGCATAGGACACACCACCGGAAAGAAGCAGTACCACCCGACCACCGAAATGGCGGATGGCCCGTGCGATCTTGATCTCCCTGACCCGGATGGCGGCGGGAGCAACCAGGTAGACCCGATCGGCGAGGGGCTCGCCGGCGGAGAGGGAAGGCCGCCCACCGCCACGCAGCCAGGCCGCAAATGCGGTATTGGAGGCCCCCCGCACGCCCCACCCCATGCGCGCCTCCAGCGACGCCAGCAGCTCCACCACACGAGTCTCCGTCGGCAACGCGCGGGCCGCCATGCCAGCCACCCGGACGCCCGCCTCCATGCCGGCGCTCCGCAGATGCGCCTCCAGACCGGGAAGGAAACGGTCGTCCTCTGACAACCGGTTGAAGAGGTCGATCGCCTCCCGCCGCCCGCCCGCCATCCAGAGCCGTTCCGCGGACTCCAGTGCCGCATCGAGATTCCGGGCACCTTCACGCATCCGACACATCCCCCTTCACGCAGGCTCCGAATCGAGAAATCCCGGAAACCAGTCGCAATAGGCCTCGGAGACCTCGAAGTAGGGAAGCGCCCCCAGACTGAACCAGTTGCGCAGCGACTGTTGCCAACGTTCGCGGCCGACCGCTGAAGAGAGCGCCCGTCCATGCTCGATCTGCGCGATTCGACGAAAACGCTCCTGCCGGGGGCCGGTCAACTCACCACCCCGCCGCAACCACTCCTCGGTGACCGCGAGCAGAACATCCGGCGGCAAGCCGTGCAGTTCGAGACCGGCAGCGGCGAACTCCGCATCCCGTTGCAGATGGTAGACACCGCCCTCGACGATCTCTCGATGGGACAAGTAGCGCCCCCGCCGACGATCGAAATAGCGCTGATAGGCGTTGAATTCGACGGCGGTGGGCGTTCGATTGTAATGGTAGGTGGCATTCAGCGCGAGCACCGGTACCCCCCATGCCCAAGCCAGCGCCCCCGGTCCTGAATCGGAGAGAATCATGAAACGACTGTGGGAGACCACGAACCAATCCAGAATCGGATCGTAGGCGCGATGGTGCGGCAGATCGATAATCTCCTTGGCGAACGGAAAGAGGAAAGAGAGTGCGGGCATCCCTCGATCCCCGATACGGACGACCCGATACCCTTCTTCAATCAGCTTCTCGAATACCGGACCGTAGTCTCGGATCGCCACATCCCGCTGTTTCTGGCTACCGGAGCTCTCCCGCACATGCACCGCAACCAAGCGGTCATCCTCACCGATGCCGACCGAGCGCGCCACCTCCGCACCGAGCTTGCGGTGAAACTCACCAACCATCGGCGGAGAAGGCTTTACCCCGCGAGCATAGCGCTCGTCGAAAAGCTTTCTTGGAAAGAAAACCTCGTTGGTCAAAAGAAAGAAACTGTCCTCGAAATCGAGGATGCCCACATCGCATTTCGCCAGCGACAGAATGGCCGGATCGTCGACTTCCACGTAGGTAACCGAAGAGAGCATGATATCCATGACCCGCCGGTTGGCCGCGTAGGAGAGGGCGGGGCCGACGATGACCAAATCGTCGAACAGGTCGGAATAGAGTTCACGGTAGCCCCAGATCTCGCGAACCAGATTGCCCATCATACTGGCCCGGTCGAATATCCAAATCAGCGTTCTACGCTGTCGCGAATTGGTATGCGCCTTGATAGCCGAAAGAGTTCGCCTCAACAATGGTGCCAACCACACCCGCCACTTCTCCCGCCACGCAAGTGAATTCTCCCTCCCCCAGATGGTCTGTCCCAACTGGTCAATGGAAAACCTGATCAGGTCCGTATGAGAAAGCGCGCTAGAAAGGTTCAGCTCCCCACTAGCCATGATCAACCCCCTACTGAGCGACAAACAAAACTTCGCTGTATTCAACCATGCGAAATCGGACCAAAGCCAGGCATCGCCCAGGCCACCAATCAAACCACCGAGTAAACTCGCAGAGAACTCCCATATAACTCACGAATAGATTCGGCGATAGCATCTCGTGATCCGCGACTGGCAATCAACACATCGGTACCGTAGCAGCTGATTCTACCGGGGGCCACTACTGGCACGCCCTCCACGGCCTTCCCCCAAATCGCCATATTGCTGTCCGCCACCGCTTTGACACAGATAGAGCCAATCCGCGTGCGGCTCATCAGTTCCTTAAACATCTCACCAGCTCCGTAAACGACCACATCCCGACCAGCCAGAGATACCGCCAACCGATTGGCGGAATCGATCTCAAATTGAGCCAATGCGTTTAGATCATGAACTTGGATGTGAGGCCAGCGCGTACTGATTAAATTTGTCGCCCGCTGCGCCCAATCACCAACCGCGAACAGAAGCACCTCTTCCGCTCGATCCATAACCATCTCCGGAGGACAAATCTCGACGCCCCCAAACCATCGCCCTTCATGTCGCCCCCCATCATCAACGATTCCCTGAATATCAAGGTCATCAAATATTCCAGCAGACATTAGCGAGATCAAACGTCGATCCACCCCCCAAGCAACCACACGCTTCCCGACGAGTTGAAGCTCCGCAATGCGGCGCGCCATATTCTGCATTTCGGAATCGGAAAGAAGAATTCCCCGACGTCTCTCACCATCATTCTCCCCTTCCAAATCCGCTCGCAGTCGTACCAATCGATCAATCAGCAAGTCATTGCCATAGCGTTGAGCGATGCGCTGGCTCTCGCCCAATGCTTCTCGCCAACTCAGTTTTTCCAGAAGATCAGGAAACAAAAAAACATTTTCATCCCAGTACTCTCCTGAAATCCCACTAATTCCAACATCAATGCCGAGCGACGATGCCAGCTCTATTAATTTTGGAAACGATTCTATTGACGAACGCATAATCACGCTGTTGATGGATACACGCCATCCCGGATGACGATCGCGCGCCTGCGCGATTAGCCGAAGATTTTCTTCCACTACCGACCACTTGGCTTTCCGACGAATAATCTCATAAGCATCTCCATAGCCATCAACACTGATCCAAAAATCCAGCCCCTCGAGCTTTTCAAGCATCGGCAGATACTTGTGCAACAACACGCCATTAGTATACATACCAAGGCGCGGCCCACAGCGGTATTCAGCAAAATAGTCAAGCACCGCCTTGGTCTGCTTCATATACAGCGGTTCACCCCCCGAGAGTTTGACGATCGCCATACCCTGATAGCCTACCTCACGAACCAGCTCAATCAACGCCTCACCGCTCACCTCATGAGTTGGATTATCGCGCGTCTCCTTATCCCCAAGAACACACATCACGCAATCAATGTTGCACCGTGTGGTAAGAAGGATAGAGAACACCAGCGGCAAATAGGATAGGCTTAACTCCCCGGCGTGATACGACGCCTCAATCCGTTCCCATAACTCGGCGTAACGCGGATCAGTCAGTGGTGGAACTTCCGGCAGAGTCGATATCTGCCTGTTCGAAGCGATACAACTTTCACAGGGGAGGCCCGATAAATCACCCCGAATAAGGCGCGAACGGAGCGATTTCATCTCGGTCGAGTTGAAGCGGGCCCTCACACCCTCCACCGCCATCAAATTCGGCGCATCCATCGGCGCCTTGAAATGGAGGAAGCAACAAGGCGTATACGACCCATCGGGAAATCCCGACAAGTAGAACCAAGGATTAGCGCACGGCGAAATTGCCATCTGGCTCTCCAGCATTTGGTGGTATCAAGCAATAACCCAATATGGCCTAGCCGAAACCAAGGTCCGTCCCTCGGCAGACCAAATATGATTTTTTGATTTGGCTGACTTGCGCTAGAGGTCGAGGCTTCCAATACCCCTGTCTACTTCTTGTTCGTAGAATTCGAACTATCCAAAAGAGGCCGCAGCCGTAGATCACTGAAAATGCCACTGCAGTATGAACGAACCAGTTTTTAAGGAACCGCGTCAACGCAAAATGGATCACGCCAAGTATTCCAGCAGAGAAAGTTTCCAAGAGCGTAACGGACCAACCACCTCGCTAGCCAACGCGGTATTCAGCGGCTTATAGACACCGGAGCCGAACTCGCGATCGAGGGCGGGCTCGATCGTATTGTCCGTCCCCAGTATTCGCGCGATCTCCACCACGAAGTCGTAGTAACTGGTCACCGGTTCACTGGCGAGGTGCACGATGCCGCGACTCCCCCCCGGAGCAATCGAATTCAGGAGCGATTCGGCCACATCCAGAGAGTAGGTGGGCGTATCGATCCGGTCGCGGGCGATACGCAGCGTGCGCCCCTCGCCCAACCACCGCACCACCTTGTCGACGAACCCCTCGGCCCCACCGCTCAACCGGCGCCCGAACAGGGTCGGAAAACGAGGGACAACGGCTTCGCTGCAATACTCCCGGGCCAGATTCTCGCTGAGCACCTTGGTCGCCGAATAGATGTTCATCGGGTGAGGGGGGTCGGATTCGGTATAACGCCCTTCCTTCTTGCCGTCGAAGACCGCATGGCTACTCGGCTGAACGAACACACTCCCCTGCGCCTCACACGCCTTGGCGATCTCCGTGACCGCACCCACGTGCAATCGCATCGCCAGCTCCGGTCGGCTTTCACAAAGTTCGATGCTCGGCAAGGCAACGAAGTTGCACACCGCGTCCGGCCGGTGCGCATCGATATACGCTGCCGCCGCGCCGTCGTCGGCCAGATCCACCTCCCGGTGGGAGGGCGAAAGCAACTCGTGGCCGGCTTGGCGGGCCGTCTCCACGAAGCCGGCCCCGACCAGCCCCGTACCTCCGAAAACAACGATCCTCATCGACATCCACTCCAACGGGACAAGCGCCCAAGGTTCACACGAAATTCACATGGTCCGGCGGGTTCGACAACTGGTCCAGGAACTGGTTGACGTAATGCTGGCGGCAATTGCTCTCGCAATCGCGGTTTACGTTGACCTTCTGAATCCGCTCCTGCACTTCCCAGTAGCGATCGCTCTTCACGATCGCCTCCAACCCCTGCTCGACCACGTTCCCCATGAGGAATTCATCCCTCCGGATGTTGAACCAGTGGCCGCAAGGAAAGACGTCGCCGTTACCACTGATGGCGATGATGAATTGGGTACCGAAACAGACCGGGTAGTCCTTGATTCCCTCGTTGCCCAACTTGCTCCACTTGATGATCACCGAATAGTCCTCGGTGGCGAACGATTCCGCCTCGCGAAACAGATCGCCCAACCCGGCATACATCCCGGTGGGTGAATCGAGATCACCGTCGTAGGTGTCGGAGCAGGGTTTGACGACCAGATAGTCCACTCCGCACTCCCGGCCCAGGCGAGCCAGCGGAACGACATCGTTCACGTTGTCCTTGACCAGCACCATCTGCATGCCGATGGTGGTGGTCGATCCGCGTTCCCGTTTGTGCTCGACCAGGGAACGGATGTTGTCAATCACCTGCTCGAAACGGTTGACCTGATGGATCCTGCCGAACGATTCCTGACTGGAGGCGCTGATGTTGAAGCGAATCCACACCAGCGAATCGAGCAGCGTCGGCATATCCTCGGAGCGCATCCGGATGCCGTTGGTCGCCAACCCCAAATCGAGGTCGATACTCTTGCCGTGTCGGACGACGTCGGCCAACGCGGGATTGAGCGTGTTCTCCCCTTCACCGATCAGCGCGATGGAGCGGACACCGATACGCTTGGCATCGTCGAACACCCGCTTGACCGCCTCGGCCGGCATGTTGTAACGGGAGTTGCTGTTGTTGCCGCCGTACCCCGCGCGGTTCTGCAAGACGCCGTAACAGTAGGTACAGGCCATGTTGCAGCCGGTGGAAATACCCATGTCGATATGCAGGGGGGCGATGCGTTCCCCTGCCTTCCACTGAGCCACCCGGTCGGGATGCCACAACAGTTTGTGGCCATCCATATTGTAACGATCCGCCATAGCAGAACCCTCCTATTCGTGTCACCTGCAATAAAGCACCAGAGAAAAAGGCCCCTCCATCTTGCAGCGCACATACAATTCGGTCGGTCCGAGATCCCGCACCAACTTGGGCAACTCCAGTATGTCCTTGGAACTGTGGTACAAGCTGACCGCCAACACCGGACGATGCTTCTCGATCGTTTCCCGCGCCCCCCGCAGCACACACTCCTCGAAACCTTCGACATCGAGCTTGATGAAATCGACCCGTTCGACACCCTCGCGCCGGCAATAGCTGTCGAGGGTCGTCACCGCCGCGACCGAATCACCGCTCGACGCGGCGAACGCCCAGGGCGCCCCGCTGATCGAGGCCGCCATGGCCACCTCTCCGTCGTATTCACCCACCGCCGAATTAACCGCGGTGACCCGTTCGGACAGCCCGTTTCGATCGATGGTTCGCCGCAACATCGCATAGCTCTCCGAGGTGGGTTCAAACGCATGAACCCGCCCCGAAGGGCCGACCAGGTCGGCGAAGTAGACCGCGGTATCTCCACGGTAGGCGCCCGCGTCGAAGACCACGTCTCCCTCTTTAGCGCGGATGAACTCCATCTCGTACAGCTCGGCGAAGAGTTCCGCGGTACACACGTCATCCATTCGGTCCAGGCGATAACCCTTGTACAGGACCTCGTCGCCGCTCACCTCCTCCTCCCGGCCGGTGCGGAAGATCTCGGTCATCCCCTCGTCATTCATGGTCCGCGACAGCATCGTTATGAGCAGCGTCTGTCTCGACTTCTCGTCGGCCAGCATCTCCAACACGTCGGAAAGCTCGTTCACGATCCGCTCTGCCGACCAACCATCGGGGTAGGAGTAATCGAACATCGACAGCCGAACCACCTCACCACGATAGCCGTCCAACACCTCATCGAGCGTACGCTCGGTGCGTTGCAGGTAGTGGTTGCTGGTGATGTAGAGCGTGGTGATCCGGTCGCTGAGCGCGGCGAAATCCGCCAACGCCTTCACCTCGGCGCCAACCAGCGACGTGGCGCCGGGGTTGCCGTCGAAGACGCCCACGATCCGCGATATGCAATCCGGCGAGCGACTCGCCGCCTTCTCCAGCACCGCGTTGGCCAGCCGGTTGCACGGGTAGAATGCGACCCCGTCGGGGTTGGCGGCGATTCGCTCGGCGATCCGCTCCAGCGATTCGACGCTCTCGAGCCGCCGCTTCAAGAGATCCAGCGCGTAGTTGACAAAACTCATGAATTTCTCGACCCCAACAGTAACGATCGCAGTTTGCCCTGCCGGTTCCTCCCGGCCCGGTGATTGATGCACGCGGTCACCTCGCCGCGCCGGCCTCCGGCTCTGCCTGGCGTTCAGCCGTCATGCGGATCACCTCCGAGAAGTGCTCCTCCGCCTGCCGCCCTCCCTCCTTTCCAAGAAGACCTTGGGCATAGAGCTGCCCGAGAGCGACGTGCGCCATCACATACCCCCGGTCGGCCGCCATCGAGAGATACTTCCTGGCCTCCTTCACGTCGACCCCGGCCCCCCACCCACGCACGTAGCAAACGCCGAGATAGTAGAGACTGAGCAGATCCCCCGCATCCGCCCCGCCCCTGAACAGCTCCGCCCCCTCGCTCCTCACCCACTCGCTCGCCCTGGGCTCGCCATTGTCCATGGCGACTACCAGACATCTCGACATCTCGGCCATCGATGCGGAGTCCGCGCCCTTTTCATGAAGCGCCTTCGCCAGGGAATAACCGACCTCGAACTTACCGTGGTCAAACACCCCGCGGAAAAGTTCGATGGCCCGATCGAGATCCCTCTCCAGCCCCAGCCGCCCTTCGGCATACGCCGTTCCGAGCATCTCCTGGGACGAGAACGACCCCTTCTCGGCCCCCTCCTCCAGGTAGGTGACCGCGCGGGACAGGTCCACTTCGCCAAGCTCGCCCTGGAGATAGATCTCCGCGAGCAGGTGGTAGGCGGAAAGGTGGCCACGACCGATCGAGCGCTCGAACCACCGGACGGCTTCCTCGACATTCTTCTCGCCGCCAAGACCGTAATAGGCCATCCGCCCGAGATTGAACTCCGAATTCGCATCCTGCTCTTCCGCGAGCTTCAAGAAGATGCTTTTGGCGAGACTCCAATCCTCCCGGTAGTAGGCGGACAGCGCGGTCTCATACTCTCTGGACACGTCGCTCTTTTCGTTCATACCTCGGCTCCTTCATGGGCGGCGTACATCTCTCGGTACGGCTCGAACACGTCCCTTCGGAGGGTCTCCCGAACGCGCTCGGCCAACGCGGAAGTCATCTGGCTCACATACTCCGACTCCGGTCGGGAAATCCCGCCACCAGGGAGACGTCGACAGAACTCCCTCTGGGACGAAGCGTTCCCCGACAACACCCTATCGAAAAAGGAGAAGAACTGCCTCTTGTAGTGCAGGAACTCCCGTTCTCCCAGATCCGCGTTGATCGACAGCCAGTTGACCACGCCGTTGAAGTGCGAAAGCACCTCCGTCGCCTGATCGGAGAGCGACTCGTTCTTTCTCCTGGAGGGGTCGGGGAACAGGGGTATTTCACTGAATTCACGAATATCGCTGAAAAACCTGCGCTCGTCGTGCGCCAGCAATTCCAACGGCAAAACCAGCACGTTATCCGGTCCGAACTCGGCGACGTAGACCTCCACCAGCCGATCGACGGAGTAGGCACCGAGGAGATAGCCGTGCTGACACCGACAAAATCCTTCCAGATCCCGCTCGACGCCCACCTTGACGTGTTGCTTGTAGAGACTGTTGATCCACGCCCGCGGGTTTCGCGCGACGATCAGCACTTTCCCGCGGGGAAAGGCCTCCTTGAGATGTCTTGCGATTCCACGCTGGTAGGCATCCAGCTGCCGATCGTCCGGGATAAGGGTGTTTTCCCAATAGTGCCAGCCGGCCAGCCGTTCGTCGGAAAGGAACACGGACCTCGCGTCGGTCTCGTCGACCACTCCGTGCAACGTTTCATCCGCCGGCTGTTGCGGAGTCTTGCCGAGGATATCCCGATCGAAGACGGCATAGCGAAAACGCTCCAGCGGCATGAACGGTACGTATTGGATGTCCGGTGCTCCGTCGGCAACATTCTGCAGATAGGTGGAACCACACTTCTCCAGCCCCACATGAATCAGCACATTCGAATTCATCAATACTCAGTCCACACCGCAGGTTGATGGAAAACCGTGACCATTTGCCGCCATCGGAGCGCCCTCCCTCGCATCAGCGGAAAACCAGCTTCTCGATTCCCGCCCACGAAGTGGCTACCCGGATACCGTTGAAACGGGCCGTCGAGGGCGCCGAAGGATCAGGCTCCAGGCTCGAAGGAGAGAACAGGATGCAGTTGACGGATTCCGGGAAAGTGGACTCCGCAAACACTTCGGGCAGATCGTCGACGAACCAGTCGCACGCCAATTGTGCGATTCGCTCGACCTTCTCCCGCCGCGTATTCTCGAAATAGACGCTTTCCCTCACCAGCCCGATGTCGTTCGGCATGAAAAACCCTTGATCCTCCATCCATGCCATCGCAGCCTGACGCAGGTTGACGCGTTCCTCATCGAAATGACCGAATTCCGTCTTGTGGCTCACCACGGCAACCTGGACGCCCCGCTCCCGGCAGCGCCGGACAAAACGTTTCACGCCGTCCATCGGCGATGCATAGGGCATGTATTTGCCGTAGACCTTGCCCTGCAGACGCTGCCACTCCAACGCCCCCTCCGGACGCAGCAGGATCAGCTCCTTGACCCGCCTCTTGTCCTCTGCAATCGCCTCCGGCAACAGCCCCCATTCGACCGCGACCTGCCTGAATACCGAATCGTATCCGGCGATCGTGTTGTCGAAATCGATGCCGATCCGCAAGCGCTCAACCCCATCGACCGGCGAAATCGATCACCGCGTGACAGAGCATCTGATGCGCCACCTCAACCGAGCCGTACAGGGGAGATGGAACATACAGGTTCATGTCGCCGCTTCCGCGCAACGGATTGTCGGGCGCGAATCCGCTGAACGTGACGACGGAGCAGCCGGCCGAGCGCGCAGCCGAGACGCCCTCCAGGATGTTCATCGAGGCCCCCGAACTGCTGATGGCGACCAGCAGATCGCCCTTGCGGCCGTGCAATTCGATCTGCTCGGCGAAAACCCGCTCGAATCCGAGATCGTTGCCCATACAGGTGAGGCTCGCCCCATCGTTGAACGCCATCGCGGCCACCCCACCGTTGCGGGTGAAATCGATGGCCAGATGGCTGGCAATCGCCGCCGAGCCGCCATTCCCGATCACCATGACCTTGCAGCGCCGGGAGTGCACCGCAGCCACCTCGTCGATGATCCAGTCGAGCGCGCCGTCAACGCTGTAGGCCATACCGCGCTCATCGGTGGCGGAGGCGTTGCGGAACAGCTCCAGCAGGCCGTTCAAATGACCGTCGTACCGGCCGCTCTCGCGCGGCTTCCCCCGTTTCGCCGGGGAGGAATCAAGCAGATGGGCAACCGAAGTCATGTCACTCTCCTCCCAGGTAACGGAACCAGTCGCGTGTCGCATCGCTGATCCCCTCGACCGTCCATACCGGCGCCTCCCGCCAGTAATCGATGTGTTCCACCATGGTCGCCACGCCCTCCTCGAAGGGGACGTTCGCCCGCCAATCCAGCAGCGAGTGGATCCGACGAACATCGGCAAAAGTGCAGTCCGGCTCGCCGGGACGCTTGGGGATGTGGACGACCTCTCCACCCAACAGCTCCACCAGGCGGTTCACGCTGTAGGTATTGTCCGAGCCGACGTTCATG
Organism: Endothiovibrio diazotrophicus; assembly: GCF_054657215.1. Classification (NCBI taxonomy): domain Bacteria; kingdom Pseudomonadati; phylum Pseudomonadota; class Gammaproteobacteria; order Chromatiales; family Thioalkalispiraceae; genus Endothiovibrio; species Endothiovibrio diazotrophicus. The sequence goes on along the minus strand of NZ_BAAHXB010000001.1, from coordinate 27,539 downwards.
ATCTCACCGCTCAGATCGGACTGGGCGGCGCGGACGAAGGCCTCGACCACGTCGGAGACGAAGGTGAAATCGCGGGTTTGGGTGCCGTCACCGACCACGGTGAACGGTTCACCCGCCAGCTTCTGGGCGAGGAAGACACCGAACACCGCGCCGTAGGTCCCGGAGGTGCGCGAACGGGGTCCGTAGACGTTGAACATGCGTAGCGAGACCGCCGGCAGACCGTAGACCTGGCTCCAGTGCATCACGCACTGCTCGCCGAGCATCTTGGCCAGGGCGTAGGGGTACTGCGGGCGCATCTCGGAACTCTCCGGCGTCGGATAGACGTCGGGGATGCCGTAGCACGAGGAGGAGGCGGCATAGATGAAACGCTTGACCCCCGCCGCGCGGGCCGCCTCCAGCACCGAGACGGTACCGTCGACATTGGCGCGGTGGTAGGGCACCGGCTGCTGGATGGAGGGGACGATGTCGGCCAGCGCCGCCATGTGGAATACCCACGACACCCCCTCGAAGAGCGGTCGGATCGCCGGATCGTTGATGTCGATCTGGTGCACCTGGAGCGCCGAATTGTCGGCAAGATGGGCGACGTTCTCGAAGCGGCCGGTGGAGTAGTTGTCGAGCACCACCACTTCATGCCCTTCGTTGAGCAATCGCTCGACGATGTGACTGCCGATGAATCCCGCGCCGCCGGTAACCAGTGCCTTCATGCTCTGTCTCTCTCGCTCAGATGAAGTTGACGTGGGGCACCCGCCCCTCTTTCAGGTCGAACAGGTAGCGGTTGACCTCGTCCATGCGGCAGTTGCGGCGGCACTCGGAGATATCGAGATCACGACGTACATATTCGAAGTTGCGCCGTCGCCGCTCCCCCTGCCACACCGACTTGAAGCCCGCCTCGAAGACGTTGCCCAGGGCGAAGCGCTCGTCCTTCAGGTAGGCCGGGCAGGAGAAGAGTTCGCCGTTGGTCATGATGTGCGCCCAAAACAGCGGCGTGGAGTAGCAAGTGGTGTAGCGCTGGGCAATCGCCTGACCGTACTTGCGCATGGTGTTGGCGCGGAACACCACCTGGAAGTCGTCGGTGGAGTAAGGAGCCAGGACTTCTTCCAGGTGGAGGTAGTCGTCGTAATCGATGTTCTCGTAGCGGTGGGTATTGCTCGCCAGGTGCTGCGAGTAGGGTTTGATGACCAGATAGTCGAGACCGATCTCGTCACGGCAGAGCTGGGCGAGCCGCTCCAGCTCGTCGGCGTTCTCCGGCAGCAGGATCGCCTGGGCGCCGATGGTGGTGGCGAAGCCGCGACTGCGGCGCACCTCGACCGCATGGCGAAGATTGCCGATTACCTTGTCGAAATCCCCCTCCTTGGAGCGGTGGATCGCCTGGTAAGTCTCGGCGCTGCCGGCGTTGATCGACACCTTCATCCAGGTCACCTTGTCCAGCGCCTCATCGACGAAACGCGAGTTGACCACGGTGCCATTGGTAGTAATGCCGAAATCGAGGCCCGCCTCGGCGCCGGCGTTGATCGCCTCGACGATCTTCTTGTGCAGCAGCGGCTCCCCCTCGCCGGCGAGGTGGACGCTCTTCACGCCCTGCTCGCCCATCTCCCTCATCAGGGTAACCAGCGCCTCGTCGTCCATGGTGACCGGCTCGTAGCCGATGTAGTCGTAGGCACAGAAGGTGCAGCGGTGGTTGCAGGCGCCAACCGGCGAGAGTTCCACATAGATCGGGGCGATCTCCCGGGCACGCTCCCAGTCATCACCGGCGTCCAGGAAGCGAGCCACCTCCCGCGGGTGGTACATCATCTTGTGGCCATCGATTCGGAACTTGTCACTCATATGCCACCCAACCGGTTGCGGCTCCCGGAAAAAACCTGTTGTTCACTGTAACCGCAACCCGTGCGCGCAAAAAACCGTTGCCCTGCGGGTGAATTCGCATCGGCCGCCCTCCGAAAATGGGAAGGTCCCGATCCCCGTATTCGGCGTAACGGCCTCCAGAGGATTTCCTTGAGGCGCCCTGGAGAGCTTCCGCGAGGCGCCGTCCGAGTCCTTTCATAATTCGTCTAATTGTGATCCCGCCGGACTATATCATGGGCACCTGACATAGCGTACCCCAATATGTTGGTAGGAAACGGAGGTACGCCCGCTGGACAGATGGCGATAGAGAGACGCCTCTTGGTGAGGTAGTATGAGGAGGCAACCGTTCACACCGGACGATACCGTGAGCCCGACGACGACGCCCTCCAACGCCCCTCATTACCAACGCTATCGAGATGCCATCCGGCGACGCTGGCCGGGACTCGCCAAGCGCCTGGAAGGTGTTACGGAGGCGGCGGCTCAATGGGTAGAGGACGGGCCGCACGGCGCCCTCACCGCCTCCGCCATCCATCTTTCCAGCGGCTTCGATCCGCAAGCCGAAGCCCGCCTCCAGGCCCGCCTGATCCCCGAACAGAGTGCCGAGGCGTGGGTTTACGGCGTTGGCAGTGGTGAGCTGCCGAAAGCGTTGCTTGCCCGTGATACGCTGCGCCGCCTCCATGTGGTCATCCTCAACCCCGCCCTGTTTCTCGCGATCCTCCACCACTATCCCGATCATGAATGGCTGGAAGACCCGCGGGTGGAACTCACCCTTGCGGATCACGAGCGCGCGCTGAACACCCCCTTCTGCGCGGTCCCCCCCGAACTGTTCCTCGCCGCCGATGGCGCCGCGCCGCTGCGCGACCGCATCCAGTTGGAACTCGACACCCTGCTGATCAACCGCCGCGTCAACGAGGAACAGGACCACTCCGGGCATATCGAGGAGAACCTCGCCACCGTCGCCGCGGACGGCGACGTGAGCGAACTCTTCGCGACCCGCCCCGCCGGTGCGGTCAGCATCGCCGCCGCCGGCCCCAGCCTCGATTTCCACTACGGCTTCCTCGCCCTGCCGCAACCGATCATCGCCGTCGACCGCGCCCTCAAGCTGCTGCTGAGCCGCGGCATCACCCCCGAGATCGTCGTCTCCATCGATCCCCACCCGCTGGTGACCGACTATCTCGACATCCCCGCCGAGCAGGCCGCTTCGATCACCCTGGTCTACTCGCCGACCATCCCCCCGGAGGCGGTAGCCCGCTGGCCAGGCCGGCGCCTCGCCGCCTACGGCGAAAGCGCGCTGTTCGATGAAGCCGCCGCGCGTCTGCCACGCGGCCGGCTCCATCAGGCGGGGAGCGTCATCCATCCGGCGGTGGACCTGGCGATCCAGATGGGCGCCCGCCATCTCCTGCTGTTCGGCGCGGACTTCTCCTTCCCCTACAACAAGCGCCACGCCAACGGCTCGATGGTCGCCGGCCCGCCGGAAGCGGTGGAGAGCGGCGCCTGGGTCCACGACTGGGAAGGCAAACGCGTGCCGACCCTGCCCAACCTGCGGGGCTATCTGCGTGACTTCGAAGACTTCATCGCCCGCCACCCGCAGGCGCGCTTCTACAGCTTCGGCGCGAAAGGCGCGCGAATCGCCGGCAGCCACCTGATCCGATCGACGTCATGAACGACAGCGAAATCCGAGTCGACGCCCTGTTGCACCAAGTGGCCTCCCACTTCCGCCTCGGCATGCAGGGAGCCGCCGCGGAGGGGCTGGTGCAGCTAATCGACCGTCTGCTGATGGAGCTTCAGAACGCACCGCTGCCGCCGCTACGGATCAACGAGCTGAGCGCCCTGCTCGGCGAGGTGCTGGCCGCCCAGCAGCGCCACGACCACCTCTACCTGGCCGACCTGCTGCAATACCGGTTGGCGCCGTTGCTTCCGCGAGGTTGATGAGTGATCCCCGATGACGACCTGTTCACCCGCCTCGGCATCCGCTACCTCGACCATGTGGCGGTCACCACCCCGGCGCTGGAGACGACCCTCGCCCACTATCTCGCCCTGCCCGACAGCCGGCTGCTGCGCGGCCCGGCGGAGAATCCCGCGCAGCGGGTGCGCTACGCCTTCGTCACGGTGGCCGGAACCACCTTCGAACTGCTCTCGCCGCTCGCCGACTCGCCGATCGCCCACCACCTGCGGCGCGGTGGCGGCGCCTACCACCTCTGCTACGCGGTCGACGACCTCGATGGCGCGCTGAACCAGGCGCTCGCCGGCGAGGCGCGGGTAATCGCCGCGGCGACGCCCGACCCCGCCTTCGACGGCCGTCGGGTCGCCTTCCTTCATCACCGCGCCCATGGGCTGTTCGAACTGGTCGAGGCGTACCCTCCCGGTGGGGCTCGACCGACCACTGCCATCGCCGCCGAAGCGCACGCCGATTCCGGCGAAGCGTCTCCCGCGGCCGATGACACCGCGCGCCGCCTGATACGCATCCTGAACAGACTCTTTCCCACCCTCGCCGCCAGTGAAGCGGAGCAGGCCGCCCTCGACCACACCGACGGCTGGGACTCCGCCAGCCATTTGGTCTTGATGATGGAGATCGAGAGCGAATTCGACCTCGACATCCCCACCGAACGGATCGCCGAGGCGACCGATTACCCGAAACTGATCGCACTGATAGAAAAGCTGGTCCGGTGAAAGCGGATTGGAAAGGGCTGCTGAAACCCGCGTAGGGCGCCCCGCGGGACACGCACCCCGACACCGTTTGACGACCGACGGCCGTGCCGCCCCTGGCACGGCGCGCACGGCACGCCCTATAATTCGGACCGCTCCGGACTCCCGGGCGATGCACATACGCGATATGAATTTCCGCCCGCGGCAGCGGCAACCACGCAATCGAACGAGGAGCCCGTCGTGCGCTTTCTCAACCCCAAAACCGACTTCGCCTTCAAACGCATTTTCGGATCCGGCGAAAGCCGAGACATCCTGATCTCTTTCCTCAATGCGCTGCTGGAACTCCGTCCCCCCTACCACCTGGTGGAAGTGGAGATCCTGGATCCTTATCTGGCGCCCAAGATCCAGGGGATGAAAGATACCTATTTGGACGTGCGGGTGCGCGACGGTGAGGGACGTCAGTACATCATCGAGATGCAGGTACTGAACGTGGCGGGTTTCGAGAAGCGGGTGCTTTACAACGCATGCAAGGCCTATGCGGGGCAGATCGGGCGTGGTGAGGACTACCACCTGCTGACCGACGTAATCGCTATCACCATCACCGACTTTCTGATGTTCGAAGCTCCGGCGGGACTGGTGAACAAATTCAAGATGCGCGGCGAGGAAGGACGGGTCTATGCGGACGACCTGGAGCTGGTATTCGTGGAACTGCCCAAGTTCACCAAGGAAGAGGAGGAGCTGGAGACGACGCTGGAGCGTTGGCTCTATTTCCTCCGACACGCCGGGGACCTGACCGCGGTGCCGAAGGGGCTGGAGATGGAGCCGGCGATCACCCACGCGTTTGCGATCGCCAACAAGGCGAATCTGACGGCGGAGGAGTTGGACGACCAGGAACGCCGAGAGATCTTCATTCAGGACCAGCGGGGTGCGCTAACCAAGGCACTGGAGACGGGAATGGCGAAGGGAATGGCGAAGGGAATGGAAAAAGGGATGGAGAAAGGGATGGAGAAAGGTCGCGAGGAGGGCCGAACGGAAGAGCGGGAGAGGATCGCGGCCGCATTGCTGGCGGTAATCCCCGACGATCAACTGATCGCGGAAAAGACCGGACTGTCACCCGAGACAGTAAGAAAAATGCGCACGACGACGCGATGAGGCGGGGGAGGGACATAGCGAATTCCAGCTCACGGCAACCTAGATGCTCCCGGGATCTCCTGCACTGTGGCGGTGTATTATATGGGTGCATGAATAGGGGAGCCGGAATGGGCGTCACGCCCCGTTTCGTCTTCGACCACCCCAACTAACGCAATCCGAAACGCCGCATGCCCTCACCACCATCCATCCATTCGGCGTCCACGTTACGTATCGCCGACCGCGTTGTCGGCCCCGGCGAGCCCCCGTTGGTCATCGCCGAGATGTCGGGCAACCATAACCGCTCCCTCGACCGTGCCCTGGCGATCGTCGACGCCGCCGCCAACAGTGGCGCCCACGCGGTAAAGCTGCAGACCTACACCCCCGAGACCATGACCCTCGATCTCGACCGCGGGGAGTTCTTCATCGACGACCCGGCCAACCCCTGGGCCGGACAGTCGTTGTACAAGCTCTACGGCGAGGCCAACACCCCGTGGGAGTGGCACGGCGCGATCTTCGAACGCTGCCGCGAGCGCGGTCTGCTCTGTTTCAGCAGCCCGTTCGACGAGACCGCGATCGACTTCCTCGAATCCCTCGACGCCCCCGCCTACAAGATCGCCTCCTTCGAGAACACCGACCTGCCGCTGATCCGCCGCGCCGCCGCCACCGGCAAGCCGCTGATCCTCTCCACCGGCATGGCCACCCCGGCCGAGCTGACCGAGGCGGTGGAGGCGGCCCGCGGCGCCGGCTGCACGGAGCTGATCCTGCTCAAGTGCACCAGCAGCTACCCCGCCCCGGCAGAGAACTGCAACCTGGCCACCATCCCCCACCTGCGCGAGCTGTTCGGCTGCCAGGTGGGGCTCTCCGACCACACCCTGGGGATCGGCGTGGCGGTGGCGGCCACCGCGCTGGGCGCGACGGTGATCGAGAAACACTTCACCCTGCGCCGTGCCGACGGCGGGGTGGACGCCGCCTTCTCCATGGAGCCTGCGGAACTGAAACAACTGGTGGAGGAGACGGCGCGGGCCGCCCGCGCCCTCGGCACCGTCCACTACGGGCCGGTGGGTGCCGAGGATGCGTCCCTCCAGCACCGCCGCTCGCTCTACATCGCCGAGGATCTGAAGGCCGGGGAGATCCTTACGGAGAAGAATCTGCGCCGCATCCGCCCCGGCCTCGGCTTGGCGCCGAAACACTACGAAACGGTTCTGGGGATGGCGGTGAGCCGCGACGTGGCGACGGGAACGCCGCTGAGCTGGGAGCTGCTGAAGCCCGCATAGGGCGCCCCGCGGGCGCCGACGCCGCTGGAGAACCAACCGCCGTGCCGGCCCTGGCGCGGCGCTCGCGGCACGCCCTATGAAAACCACCGGAGACGATGGATTAATATAGGCTTCGACGACTATTCTAGTGGCCACTCCAGGGAGACCCCGACCATGAGCGTACCGGCCCTCCAACTCGACCCCTACCTCAGCCCGCCGCTGGCCCGCCACCGCATCGACGTGGAGACCTACCACCGCATGGGGGAGGCGGGGCTGCTCCGCCCCGAGCAGCGAACCGAACTGATCGAAGGGGAGGTGATCGACATGGCGCCCATCGGCAGTCCCCATGCGGGGAACGTCAACTTCCTGCTCAACCGCCTCCTCGCCGCGATCGGCAGTCGTGCGATCGTCGCCGCCCAGAACCCGATCGTCCTCGGCCGCCACTCAGAACCCCAGCCCGACCTCTGCGTGCTGCGCCCGCGGGAGGACTTCTACATCGACGCCCACCCCACCGCCGCCGACGTGCTGCTGGCGGTGGAGGTCTCCGACACCACCCTCGCCTACGACCGCGGCGTCAAACTGCCGCTCTACGCCCGCCACGGCATCCCGGAATACTGGCTGGTTGATCTCACCGGCGGCCGGCTGGAGGCCCACCACACCCCGCGGGACGGCGAGTACCGTCACATGGACCTCTACCGCGACGAGCGGATCTGCCTGCAGGCGCTGCCCGAGGTGTGTATCGAGCTGGCGCCATTGCGCTTGACGAAGCCGAAGTAACCGCTGCGTCGATACCCGTGAAACGCACCGATCACTACGACGCCCCTTCACCCGACACCGGCAACGGACGCCCCGCGGGCGCCGACGCCCTCCTAGGAGGCTGTCGGACTTAGGATGAATCGGCCGCGGAAGCGGGATAGCGGCCCCACTTTTCCGGAAATTCTCGTCAAATAGCTCACTATTCTCCTCAAATTTCCGAAAAATTGGGACCACTCTCCCACTCCCGCAGCTCGATCCCCCTAAGTCCGACAGCCTCCTAGCCGACCGCTTCCGCATTGAGCAGGTCCATAGTCTCCTCGCCCATCGCCATGGCGTAGATCCCCTCGCGACTCAACAGTGCCACCGTTTCCTCCGGGATGGCGAGTGAAGAAAATATGGGAATCAGCCGCCGCCCCGCGTACTCCGGGAAATAGTCGAAGAACTCCCCGCTACGCAGGAAATCGACGAACTCCATCACATAGGTGGTTCGCGGCGTCGACTTGGTCTCGTTGAGGATCACCCGGTCGGCACACACCGCCACCACATCGAACTCCCGCCGCCGCGACGCATCCCCCGGCACTCGCTTCACCACTCGCGGGGCGAGCAGCTCCAATTCGGCACAGCCGAAATGCTCCCGCGCAATCCGCGGGATATTGGGCAGCACGATGTCCTCCACCACCGTCCCCATCTTATTGGCCAATTCTCCCCAACGCTTGTTGAGATCAGCCCGATCCTTACGCATCTCATCCTTGAACGCCTTCATCTCTCCTTTGAATTCGCGCATCTCGTTCGAGAGGCGCTGTATCTCGAGTTGAGTATTGAACTGGGCGTAGGCCATCTTTTCGAGGGCCAACTCCAAGTCGCTGACACGTTCGGCTACCTGAGGCACGGCGGCTCTCCACAATCACTGTATGAAACCATAGTGGATACTGTGCAAAAAGATAGCACTCGAACACCCGGGAGGCAATGTCGACACGCGAAAGTCCACTGCCGTATCCCCCCCGGCGGGTCGGATGGCAGGGAGTCCCGCCGGCGAACCGCTGCCTCCGTTTAACGTGCGCTATCGCTTATCCATCCCACGCCCGCCGACACCTGCATAGGGCGCCCCGGGCAGGCGCCGACACCGTGCGATGACCTACCGCCGTGCCGACCCGGGCACGGCGCGCGCGGCACGCCCTACACGAACCACGCCGGCCGTTCCAAGGTAGCCTGCGCCAACTCCGCCGACCAGTGCCCATCGCCCTCGTCGCGGAAACCGTGATCGGCATAGAGGGTACGCACCGGCATGTTGCGCGGCGTCTCGACGATCTCCCCTTCCAGCCGCGCCGCCCCCCGCGCCCGCGCGCGGGCCGCCAACTCCGCCAGCATCGCCGTCTCCACCCCCCGGCCGAGCACCCGACAGGAAAGCAGAAACGTGTCGACCATCGCCCGTGTCGGCCCGGGGAAACGGAGGATCGCCAGACCGATGATCTCCTCCCCGCCGAAGCGATCGGCCAACCCCACCGCCACCACCTCGCCGCCCTCGGCGAGGATCGCTTGCAACTCCCGTTCGCCATGGCGGCGGGTGGTCGCGTTGAACTGGTTGGTCTTCGCCAGCAACTGGAGGATACGCTGCCAATGGACGGGCTCGGCACCGTAGAAGGAGAGGCGCATGGCCAGCGAGGCGAGGAACGCCTGACGGTCGGCGAAGCGCCCTTCCTCGCGGCGCAGGGTGGCGCGGTGGCGGTACTGCTCCGCCCGCCGGCGGTCCTCGGCGGTCAGCGCGAAGGCGGCCAGCATCGGCAGGTCGGCGAGGAACGCCGGCCACGCCGCGGGATCTGCGGGCAGCTCCGGCACCACCACCTCGGGCAACGCGGCACGCACCTCGGCCCGCTCCGCCGGGTTGTCGTCGAGAAAGAGCAGGGAGCCGAGCCCGAGCCCCACCTCCTCAGCCAGTTCGGCGAGGTTCTGCGGCTTCGGCGACCAGTTGATGCGCATCGCCACGAACTCCTCCGGTCGCAGCACCATGCCGGGGTGCTCGCGCAGCGCCTCCAGCGCCACCGCCTCGCTGTTCTTGCTGGCAATCGCCAGCGCCACGCCCCGCTCATGCAGCCGCTTCAGGTAGTGCTGGAATGCCGAAAACAGCGAGCCGGGGTGGTCGCCGCCGAGACGGATCCCCGCCAACCCGTCGTCGCCCACCACACCGCCCCACAGGGTGTTGTCCAGGTCGAGCACCACCAGCCGCGCGGCGCGCCCCTCCCAGGCGAGCATCGCCCCGAGCAGCCGGCGGCAGAGCGCCTTGACGAACTCGCCATGGAACGGCGCCCGCCCGAGGTGCCAATACTTGCTCGGATCGGCGCGCCGCGCGCCGAACTCGGCGACCAGCGCGGAGAGCGCCACCAGCCGGCAGTCGGCGAGCCCCGCCAGCCCCTCGCGCAGCCGCCGGTTGAGGCGCTCCAACAGGGCGGCCAGCGCCCCCTCGTCGCCCGCCTCCAGGGAGTCGGGGGCGGGGCGTACCGGGGCGAGGTCGAGGACCAGGAAGCGGCCGGCGAAGCGCCCCCGCGCCGCGGCGATCTGCGCCAGGTAGTCGTCGAGACGTGCCGCCAGCGCCGCCTCGGCGCCGGCCGCAGCGCAGTGGTGGGGCCCCTCCAGCAACTCCTCGAAGCGCTGGCAGAAGACCAGATAATCCGCCTCCGCCAACCCCGTGTCCCCCTCGGCCAGCGCCATCCGCCACTGGCCGAAGGGGAGCCGGACCACCCGGCTCGGCCCCGCCGCCGCGGCCGCGCTCTCCACCTCGAAGGGGGCCGCCGCCAACCCCCAGTTGGCGTCGCCGAGCAGCGCCACCCGGCGGGGCGCCGGGGCGGGCGCGGCGCCAGCCCCGGCGACCGCCGCGTCGGCCGGGGTCAGCGCCATCACCACCAGCTCGTCGCGCCCGCCCGCACGCTCCACCGGCTTTCGCGCCACCTCGCGGAAGCCGAAGCGGCGATGCAGCGCCAGCACCGGCGCATTGCCGGCCAGGGTCTCGCAGAGCAGTCGCCCGAGCCCCAGCCCCGCGAAGGCGTGGCGTACCGCCACCTCCTCCGCAACGAGCCAGCGGTGCATCCGCCCGGCGCCGTCGTGCCGCGCCATGTCGGTGAGATAGAACCCCCACCACCCCTCGCCCGCCGTCGCCCCATCGGCAGGAAGGTCGCCGGCGGGAAGGTCGTAATAGTTGATCACCGCCAGCGCCTCGCCATCGCGCTCCAGCAGGTACCAGCGGCGGGTGGGGTCGGCCTTCACCCGCGCCCACCACGCCCGGTGCTCCTGCGCGCCGATCTCATGGTCGTTGATCATGCTGCGGCGCACCTCCGGATGGTTGCGCCAGGTGAGCAGCCGCGGCTGATCGGCGTCCGTCGCCGGACGCAACTGGTAGTCGCCGTAACGCCCCTCCGCGCTCACCCGCTCCGCTCCGCCAGCGAGCATTCGATCTCCCGCTCCATCCGCGCCACATAGGCGCGGGGATCGGTGCGCCGGGCGTGGGTCTCCACCGCCGCCTGCGACCACTCGCGGTAGAGCGCCGGATCGGTGAGCAGGCGCACCGCCCGCTCGACGTAGCCCTCCACATCGCCCGCCGTCACCGCCCGCTCGACGCCGAAGTACTCGCCGCCGTAACGCGCCTGGGGGATGCCCGCGGGATCGTACATGGTGACGATCGGCAGCCCGGCGGCCATCGCGTCGAGCAGCGCCAGGCCGCTGCCGAGGGGGAATTCGTTGAGGTAGAGGTCCATCGCCCGGGTGTACTGGGTGGGGTCGGCGGCAAAACCGATCGGGATGACCCGGTCGGCCACGCCGTAGGGGGCGAAGCGCGCCTTGAACCCCGGCACGTCCCGCACCTCTCCGATCGGCAGGTAGACCGCCTCGGGCACCTGCTGGAGAATCCGCGCAAAGGCATCGACCACCCCGGAGGTAAGCCGCGCCTCCAGGTGGTTGGAGACGGTGGTCATGATCCGGATCCCGTCCGAAACGCCGAAATCGCGCTTGGTGAACGGGGCCGGCGACCACTCCTCGCGCACATCCACCACGAAGGGGTTGGCGACGACCCGCTCACCCAGCGAGCGGTGGAAGTCGGCGCGCCCTCGCGCGCCCTGCTCGCTGCTCGCCAGGATCAGGTCGAAGCCGCCATAGGGGGGAAGCAGATGGTGGTCGAAGAACACCTTCAATGGCACCTCGCACAGCCGCGAGGCGAGCAGATTGATCTCGTCGGGGCCGTGGAACACCGCCACGTCCACCGCCAGCTCGGCGAGAAAATCGGCCAGCTCCTCCGCGGACTCCTCGAACCGCCCCCGCCCGTCCAGGCTGTAGGCGGTCACCCCCATATTCCCCCACTGCGCCAGGGTCTCGCCGGCCCGCTCACTGGAGGGAGCGGAGGTGATCCGGGGAATCGGATAGAGTCCCTGACGCTCCACCAGCAGCTCGGTGGAGAGCACCGCGACCTCGTAGCGGGCGTGATCGTGGTGCTTGATCACCGTGCGCAGCAGCCGCGACGGCGCATGTCCACCGTCCACCACCTGGGGGGTGACATGGAGCAGCCGCAGCCGCTCCCGGCCCGCGGGGATCCGCCGCGGCGAGCGGCGCGGCCGCAGCGCGTCCAGTTGCCGCTTCAGCCGGTCGACCGCCGGCGGCCCCAGCGAGCGCCCGGCCGGCACCTCCCCCTTGTGGGAATCCCGCCAGTGGTGCTGGTGATCGGTCGTGCGGATCGCCAGCTCCCGGCTCGGCCCCAGCCGCCGATACCTGCGCGCGGCGACGATCTTCCGCCCCAGCCGGTAGAGCCAGTCGCCCGCCGGGGTATCGACCGGGGAGGCGGCATCCTCCAGCGCGGCGGCGACCGCCTCGGCGAGCAGCCCGGCGTGAGCCGCCATGACCGGGCAGGGGGTGAGCGGAAGCGGCGCGAAACGCCCCCCCTCCCACCCCGCCGGTCGGGCCGCCCACTGGGCCAGCGGGTAGGCCTCCAGCACCAGCACCCGATGGGCCGGATCGAGCAGCGCCTCGACCACCGCCGGAAACTGGAGCGCCTGCATCAGCTCGGTCCGCTCGACGAAAAGCAGCAGCGCCGGCCGTCCCTCCAGCGGCGCCAGCACCTCCGCCCAGTCGAGTTCCCACAATTCCATCAGCAGCAGCGGGATCCCGGTCGTCGTCTCGGCCACCCATTCGGCCGCCCGCCGTGCCGAATCGTCCGGCGCGAAGCTGAAAGGGAGAAATGGCGGCGCGTCGTCGTCGAGCGCGGGCAACAGCTCGGGCCGCGCCGCACGCAGACGCAACCGACCGTCGAGGATCGACAGCATCCGCGCCGTGGAGTCGCGCAGCGGCGGCGGCGTACGCTCCAGCACCCACGCCCGCTGGGCCGGCTCCAATCGCCGCCCCAGACGCTCCATCAGCCAATACCCCAGCTCCGGAAAGCGGATCGAGCTGTGCTCCAGGGAGAAGCCGGCGGCGAGTTCGGCGGAGATCTCGCCGCTGGCCACGATGGCGGCGATCCGCTCGTAGGCGAGGGTGCTCACCCCGGGCAGGAGGTCGTAGGTCAGGCGGCCGTCGCCGGAGCGCTGGCGGTACGCCTCCAGCCAACCCTGGATGCGGTGGGCATGGACCGGCCCGCCGAACAGCATCCCGTCGAGGTATTCCGCGAACAACCGCCCCAGCCCCGCAGTGCCGCAGGCCTCGTCGTAGCACGACTGCGGCGTCGGCAGGGCGAGGCGTGCGGCGGCGAGCCGGTCGCCCGCGGCGTAGGCCGCCAGGATCGCATCTTGATTGCCGCCGCTCATCGTCCCCCCGTCATCCGCACCATCCGCCACCATCCCGCCCCCCTTGCCACTGCGTAGCGCCGCATGATAACAAGCATCACACCCCCGCCAGCAGGAGATCGGCCACCCCGTCGGCCCCCCGCCAGCCGGCCATCACCGCCGCCGAACGCTCGCCCAGCGCCACCACCCGCGCCGGATCGGCCAGCAGCCCCTCGACGGCAGCGCGGATCGCCTCCGCGGAGACCGTCGCATGCCACCCCAGGGATTCGATCGCCCCGCGGCGGGCGAGCACCCCGGCCACCTCGCGCTGGTTCTCCGCGGTGATCACCGCCACCGTCGGCAACCCCACCGCACAGCGTTCCAGATAGGAGGCGCCCACCGCGCCTAGCGCCAGATCGGCCGCGCCCATGCGCCGCGCCATGTCCTTCACCTGCACCGCCAGCTCCGCCGCGGGGTGCTCCGCGCAGAGCCGGCGTAGCGCGTCGAGGTAGGGGTTGGCGGCGCCGGCGACCACCTCCAGCGCCACCCCCTCCAGCCCCTGCAGGGCTCGCAGCGCCTTGGTCGTCTCGTCGGTGGGGTCGGTGCCGCCGAAAAAGAGCTGGATCCTCCGCACCCGACCGTCGCGCCGCCGGCGCGCCCTTCGCTCGCGCAGGAAATCGGGGCGCAGCAGCGCATGGGCGGGGCCGAGCAGCGGCCGACACCCCGCCGGCAACCGACCGGCGTAACGCGTCTCGGGCGCCTCGTAGAGATTCTGGTCGAGCAACAGGTCGCAGGCGTGGTCGCGGTCCGCCAGGTCATCGATCGCCAGCAGCCGCTCCACCCGTCCTCTCACCGACCGTTCCCAGGAGGCGTCGAGGCGGTAGTGGTCCACCACCAGCGCCGCCGGGCGAAAGTGGCCGAGGAGCGCCAGGGTACCCAGCGCATCGCGCCGACGGGCCAGCTCCAGCGCCTCCCCGCGGGGGCCACCGGCATCGAGGGCCGGCTCGCCGGGCAACCATTGCAGCCGGCGTCCATCCACCAGCCGCGCGGCACCGTCGTCGTGGGCGGCGCAGAGGAATAGCGACTCCGCCCCCCGCTCGCGCAGCCGCTCGGCCAGGGTCAGGCAGCGCATCAGGTGGCCGGTCCCGATGGCCTGCGAGGCGTCGACCCGGAAGAGGATCCGTTTAACCATAGGTGGCCCGATAGAGCGCCTCGTTCTCCCGCGCCAGCACCTCGTCCTCGCGCACCAGGCGCACCGCATCGAAGAGCGACACCAGCTCACCGGGGCGATGCAGGCGACGGTAGATCTCGCGCATGAACTCCAGGTCGCGCTGGGTATCGATGGAAAATTTGAAGCGCCCCGCCAGGCGCGGATCGGGGGCGACGAAACGGGTCTTCAGCTCACGCCAATGGTCGCGGGCGTAGGCCACCACATGCTCACGGGCGCGAGGGTGGTCGGCGGCCCGCTCACGGCTCCAGAGGAGCGTTCGCAGGGCGACCGCCTCGGCCCCCTGCTGCGCGTGGGGGCCGCTTTCCGGCGGCCACAGCACCAGGTCCGCATCCTCCTCGCGCAACGCCTGAACCTCCCGGGCGATCTCCCCGGGATCCACCAGCGGGGCGTCGCCGCAGAGGCGGATCAGGTACTCCGCCCGCGCCCGCTCGGCGGCATCGATGAAACGTTGCAGGACGTTCTCCTCGGAGCCGCAGACGGGGGTTACCCCCATCTCCCGCGCGTAGCGCACCAGCCACCGGTCGTCCGGCGCCCCGGTGGTGGCGAGCACCACCTCGTCGACCCCCGGGATCGCCTGTGCCCGCGCCAGCACGTGGTGGATCAGCGGCAGCCCGGCCAGCTCCTCCGCCATCTTCCGCGGCCGGCGGGTGGAGCCCATGCGCGCCTGGACGATGGCGACCGTGCGACCCGCAGCCATCGACCTACGGAATCCCCCAGAACCGCGGATCGATCACTTCGGGTTCGCCCACCGCCAGTCCCTCGGCCTCACCCAGCGCCGCCTCACCCAGCCCCTCCCCGGCCGCCACCCGCAGGGCGAACTCCAGCTCCGAGCGCCCGCCGACCCCCACCAGCACCACCCCCGGGAACCGCTGATCGAGGCAGAAGCGCAGCGCGCACTCGGCCAGTCCCCGCCCCCGGGCCTCGGCCCAGCGCGCGGCCCGCTCGGCCGCCTCGCGCAGCGCACCCAGATGGGCGGGCAGGTGATCGCGACGATCGGTCAACGCCCCCTTGAGGAAGGCCGAGCGGATCATCAGCGCCGTACCGTTGGCCGCCGCCGCCGGCGCCACCTCGGCGGCCATGCGTCGATCCAGCAGGTTGAAAGCTACCTGCACCGCCGCCAGTTCGGGATCGTCCACCGCCGCCCGCGCCGCCTCCACCCCGTAGACCGAGGCCCCCAGCCGCTCCACCCAGCCCCGCGCCAGCGCATCACGCAGCGCACCGCGCAGCAGCGGATCGCACAGGTCGGCGGGCTCGGCGTTGTGCATCTGCAGCAGCTCGATGCGGTCGCGGCCCAGGCGGGCGCGGCTCTCGTCGATGGAGCGCAGGATCGCCGCCCGGCGCTCGCCGGCGGGCAGCCCGCGGAACGCCTCCACCTTGGTGGCGACCACCAACGACTCGCCGCGGCCGCGCAGCGCCTCACCGACGATCGCCTCGCTCGCGCCGTAGCCGGGAGCGGTGTCGAACAGGTTGATCCCCGCCTCCAGCGCGGCGTGGATCAGCGCCACCGCCGCCGCCCGCGGTGGGCGCCCCGCCTCGCCGGGGCGACGGATGCCGTACTCCACCCCCAGCTCCACCGTCCCCAGGGCGAGCCGCGCGAGCCGCCGGCCGAGCGCATCAATGTCGTGATATTCCAATCCCACCTCCCCCGCTCACCCGAGTGCGGGCTCGATCTCGGCGACCCGTCGATCGTGCCCGACCGCCGTCGCCTCGTCGCCCGCCGCCCGGTAGCGCCCGGCCAGTTCCCGGTGCAGCGAGGCATTGTCCGGAAACAGCGCCAGGGCTTGCGCGCCGAACTCGAACGGCGCCACCTCGGCCGCCAGATAGCGGTAGCAGTGCCAGCGGATGAAATCGCGGTAGACCCCGCCGACCGCCGCGGCATCGGCGCCGTGGCGGAGCAGCGGGATCTCCAGCAGTGCGGTCCGCGCGTCGTGGTACTCCCGCGGCGAGAGGTAGGCCGGCTGGAGTTGGCTGTTGAAGATCAGCGCCGGGTCATCGAGGTCTTCCCCATCATCGGCCGCCTCGGCCGACGTCAGCATCTCACGCACCCGCGCCTCGTCGACCCCGCCGCCGTGGAGCTGGGCGGCGAAGCGGTTCCAGCGCCCGAGCAGGGTCTGCGGGACCCGCTCCCCGAGATAGTCGACGAGCGCACCGATGCCGCGCGAGACCCGCCCGGCGAGGGCCGGGTAGGGGCGCAGCAGCCCCTCCAACTCGGCCGCTTGGTACCACTCGAACAGCCGCGGCAGCACGGCGAGGAGGTTGTTGTCGCGCACCGACGGCGCGCTCTCCAGGATCGACGGCAGCGACAGCACCACCAGCCGCGAAATCGCGGGGTTTTCGTAGTGCCAGTAGAGCTGGCCGACATGGAACAGCGACGCCTCCTCCGAGGGACGGGTGGTGAAATCGAAATCGATGCTCGCCACCGCCCGGATCATCTCCTCGTAGAGCCGGTCGTAGCCGTAGCGCTCCTCCAGGAACTGCTGGCCGGCGCAGGCGATCCGCGCCACCTCCTGCGGCGCTTCGAGCAGCCCCAGCAGGCGCTCCTCGAAGTTCTCCAGATCGAAGGAGACGTAGTGCTCGCCGTCGACGAAGTAGTCGTCGAGGGAGACGTCGAAGGGGTAGTCGGCGGTGGACAGCTGGAAGAGCAGCGCGCCGGCGTTCATCACCTCGCAGGTGCGGTAGTTGTAGGGACCGTGGAAACCGACCACGTTCAGCGAGATGCGGCTATCGCGCAGCAGTTCCAGGTACTCCCCCTTCTCCAGGCCCGAGGCGAAGACGATGCGGTAGCGCTCCCCGTAGTGCTCGGCGAACGCCTTCGCCCGCTGGTAGACCCGGGCGCGGAAATTGCCGTAGTAGGACCCGACGCCCGCGCCGAAGGTGATCGAGACGTCGATCGACTTCTCCTCCTTCGGCTGGATCACATCCCCCAGCGATCCCCAGTTGAGGCCGAACGGCAGATCGACGATGTGGGCCGAATCGAAGGCGGCGACCAGCGGAGTGAACCGGGTGGAGAGCGGCAGCACCACGTCGAACACCTCGCAGACGTGGCGAATCACCCCACGACGGAACATGTGGCACAGGCCCGCCACCGTCGGGATCGGCGCCCGCTCCAGACCGAGCGGAATGTGGTGCTCGCCGTCGACCTGGTTGTCCCAGAAGAGGTGGGGCTCGAACCCCTCCGGCAGCCGCGCCATGATCTCTTCGAAACGATCCGAGAAGGGGTTCCAGTAGACCCGGTCGACCCGCGGGTCGTCGCGCATCCCGGAGAGGGAGACCACGTCGGCGACCCGCAGCAAACCGAAGGTATGGAAATTGGGAAAGGTCTCGAAGTTCATCGCGCCGATGAGAAAGCGCGGCCGCTCGAAGGAGAGTCTCCCGGCGTTGCGGATGCGGAAGCGGTTGTACTGCTCCAGCACCGGGAAGTAGCGGGGGAACCGCGCCACCATCTGGCGGTACTGGGAGTCGATGCCGTTGAGGACGTTCTCCTGTATCCCGTCCATCCCCTCCAGCTCCGCCAGCTGACGGAGGATCTGATCGACCTGGGCCTGCGGATCCATGGCGCGCCCCCTATTCCGCGTCCGCCAGCCGCCAGGCCAGGGACTCCCCGGCGCGCAGCGGCACCACGGTATCGGCGCCGAACGGATAGCTCTCCGGCACGCGCCACGCCACCTTTTCCAAAGTGATCGTTCCGCGGTTGCGCGGCAAGCCGTAGAAATCGGGACCATGGAAGGCGGCGAACGCCTCCAGCTTCTCCAGGCAGCCGGCCTGCTCGAACGCCTCGGCATAGAACTCGATCGCCCCGTGGGCGGAGTAGATGCCGGCGCAGCCGCAGCCGCACTCCTTCGCCCCGCGGGCGTGGGGGGCGCTGTCGGTGCCGAGGAAGAAGCGCGGGCTGCCACCCTGGACCGCCTCGATCAGCGCCTGGCGGTGCTCCTCGCGCTTGAGCACCGGCAGGCAGTAGTGGTGGGGACGGATCCCGCCCTGGAAGATCGCGTTGCGGTTCATCAGCAGGTGCTGCGGGGTGATCGTCGCGGCCACCCCGTCGCGCGCCTCCGCGACCAGTTCGGCCGCCTCGCGGGTGGTGATGTGCTCCAGCACCACCTTGAGCCCGGCGTGGCGCTCGATCAGCGGGATCAGCCGGCGGTCGAGAAAGACCCGCTCGCGGTCGAAAACGTCCACCGCCGGCTCGGTCACCTCACCGTGGACCGCGAGCGGCATGCCGACCTCCGCCATCGCCTCCAGGGTCGGCGCCACCCGCTCGAAGTCGGTCACCCCCGAGTCCGCGTTGGTGGTCGCCCCCGCCGGGTAGAGCTTCACCGCGAATACCACCCCGCTCTCGGCGGCGCGGCGGATCTCCGCCGGCACGGTGTTGTCGGTGAGGTAGAGGGTCATCAGCGGGGTGAAGCCGCTCTCCTCCGGCAGGGCGGCGAGGATGCGGGCGCGGTAGGCCAGCGCCTGGGCGGTGGTGGTCACCGGCGGACGCAGATTGGGCATGACGATGGCGCGGGCGAAGCGCCGCGCGGTGTGGGCCACCACCGCGGCCATGGCGGCGTCGTCGCGCAGATGGAGGTGCCAGTCGTCGGGGCGGGTGAGGGTCAGGCGCATGGCGGCTCCTGCATGGGTCACTGGGGGCATTGAACGGCCATTATGCCATGCAGTGGCGACGGCCCGCCGATCTCCTTAGAATGGACCGTTCGGTAGAAACACGGACGATACGGATGTTCCACAGGCCCGCCCGCGCCGCCAGCTTCGACAGCGCCTTCTTTCAGCTCCCCGACACCCTGCTGGTCACCATGGACTACGCAGGCCGGGTGGAGCGGCTGAGCGTCGGCCTGCTGGAGGTGATGGGCTACGACCCGGAGCAGTTCCACGGCACCCCCTTCGTCGAGATCGTCCACCCCGACGACCGCGAGGCCACCACCGCCCGCCTGCGCGAACTGGCCGAAAAGGGCGAGACTGCCCGCTTCCCCGCCCGCTGCCGCCACGGCGACGGGCGCTACGTGGGGCTGATCTGGAACGCCGCGGCGAGCGCCGAGGAGGGGCTGATCTACGCCTCCGCCCACCCTACCGCGATGTCGCTCACCGACGACGAGGCGACCGTCCCCGACGCCTACCTCGACGGTCTCACCGGCCTGCCCAACCGTTCCCTCTTCCTCGACCGGGTGGAGCACACCTGGCAGCGCTCACGGCGCCGCGGCGACGTCCGCTTCGCCGTCCTCCAGGTGGGCCTCGACCGTTTCAAGCTGATCAACGAAAGCCTCGGCCACCGCCTCGGCGACCTGCTGCTGAGCCACGTCGGCAACGCCCTGCGCAGCGTGATCCGCCCCACCGACATGGTGGCGCGCCTCGGCGGCGACGAGTTCGCCCTGCTGCTCGAGGACATCCGCGACGCCAGCTCCACCCTGCGCGTGGTGCAGCGCATCCAGGAGCGCCTCACCCTCCCCTTCACCCTTCACGAACACGAGGTGCATACCAGCGTCAGCATCGGCATCGCCGTCAACCACCCGGACGAGGGGAGTGGCGAAGGGGGCGCCGACGAGACCCCCGACCAGTACCTGCGCGACGCCGACATCGCCATGCACCGGGCGAAGAAGCGCGGCGGCGCCGGCTACGTGGTCTTCGATCCGCAGATGCACGACCAGGCGGTGCGCCGCCTGAAGCTGGAGATGGACCTGCGCAAGGCGGTGGATCTGGGCCAGCTGGAGGCCTTCTACCAGCCCATCGTGCGCCTCGCCGACGGCCGCCTCAACGGCTTCGAGGCGCTCGCCCGCTGGCGTCATCCCGAACAGGGCCTGATCTCGCCGGTGGAGTTCATCCCGGTGGCCGAGGAGAGCGGCCTGATCGCCCCCATCGGTCACTGGATGATCGGCGAGACGTGCCGCCGCGCCGCCCGCTGGGACCGCGACTTCCCCGACCACCCGCCGCTCACCGTCAGCGTCAACCTCTCGCCGCGCCAACTGATCCGCCGCGAACTGGTGCCCGAAGTGGAGGCGCTGCTGGAGGCGAGCGGCTTCCCCGCCGAGCGGCTCAAGCTGGAGATCACCGAGAGCGCGGTGCTGGAGGACGCCGACGCCTCGCTGGCCCAGCTCAACCGCCTCAAGGGACTCGGCATCCGCCTCTCGCTGGACGACTTCGGCACCGGCTACTCCTCGCTCAGCTACCTCCACCAGCTGCCCATCGACGTGCTCAAGGTGGACCGCTCCTTCGTCAGCGGAGTGGACGGCGACGGCCACCACCGTGGCTTCGTCGAGACCATCATCGGACTGGCCCGCCACCTCGACCTGGAGGTGATCTGCGAAGGGGTGGAGAGCGAGGAGCAGGCGCGCATCCTGCGCGAGATGGGCTGCGACTACGCCCAGGGCTTCCTCTACTCCCGCCCGGTGGCCGAGAACGAGGCGCGCATCCTGATCGCCAGCGGGGTGGGCTCCTGACGTCGCCCACCCCGTATTGCCCCTATAGGGCGGGCCGCGCCCGCCGCGGCATCGAACCCCGGTACTCGTCCCGTGCCGGCACAAAGCTCCCGACGGGCACAGACCACCTCGTCGACCTGAAATCGTGAAGGTGATGAAGGAAGAGCATGAAATCGACGTATCTCATCCCTTCATGTTCCATCTTCATGCCTTCCATGGTTAATCTCCCCACCAGTACGGTTAATCTTCCCCACCCGGTTTGTGGCAAAATCCACCGGCACTGAACCGCGGAGAATATTTGCAGATGAAACGATTCCTGGTCATCGGCGCCACCGGCGTCGCCGGCAGCGCCGGCATCGAGGCGATTCGCCAGCACTACGGCACGGAGGCCCACGTCACCGCCCTGTGGTACGGCCGCGGCGAGCGCGACCAGCTGGTGGAGGGGGCCGACCTCACCCTCTACGGCGACATCAGCGACCCCGCCTGCCTCGACCAGATCGCAGCGCAGGCCGGCGAGCAGTTCGACTGGTGCCTTTACGCCACCGCGCTGGGCGACGTCGGCTTCCCCTCCGACGAGGCGAGCGCCGAGCAGATCGCCGACTCCAACCGCCTCTCCTTCGACCCGCTGCCGGTCCTCGAAGAGCGCTTCGCGATCGGCACCTTCATCGGCTACTCCACCTTCTACAATCTGGCCCACCAGAAGATCACCTACGGCGCCATGGCCCACTCCAAGCGGGCGATCGAGGAGTGGACCCTGGCCGAGGGCAAGAGCCGCCGGGTCTGCCTGCGCGCCGGCGCCTTCCGCTCCGCCTCCAGCCAGGGGATCAAGCTGCTGGTGCGCCGCCGCGCCAAGGAGCTGGCCGCGTCCACCAACCCGCTGCTGCGCAGCTTCTTCGAGAACCAGAAGCCCTCGGTGGCGGTGGAACGGCTGGAGCGGGCGGTATTCGAGGAGGAGCGCGCCACCTATGAAGACACCGGCACCGACAAGAGCAGCCTGATCACCGCCCACCTGAAGATCTTCGCGGGCGAGGGCCCCTTCGTGAACGTCTGCGGCCGCCACATCTGGACCTCCAAAGAGGCGCTGCCTCTTTAGAGCATTTGAGGGTGAAGGGCGTAGAGTGCGCCTTCCGCGATTCAACACGGTGCCTTCGTTCGACACGGCGCCCACGGGGCGCCCTATAGGGCGCCCCGTGGGCGCCGTGTCGAACGAAACTGCCACTGAAAAACCCACTCCGGGAAAACAGGCGGGATGACGGTCTTCTCCCTCCTTCATGCTGAAAAACCTACGCGTGGATTGGTACCACCCTACGACTCCTCTTCCGCCGCCGCGGCCAACCGGTCGACGATGACCGGAATCTGCTCCTCGGTCACCCCCTCGAAGAAGGCGCCGCCGGGGGCGATGCGCACCACCGGGCCGGTGAGGCAGCGGCTGAAGCAGCGGATCGGCTCCACCTTCACCGCCAGCCCGCGACGCGCCACCTCCGCCTCCAGCCGCTCCAGCAACCCCTCGCTGCCGCGTCCGCCGCAGGAAGCCTCGTCGGTAAAGCGCCGGTGGATGCACACCAGCAGCGTCGTCTTCATCTTCGCCATCCCCGCCCCTCCGTGCCATCCTATCCCCTGATTTGGTGACGCAGAGACGCGAGAGCAACCCCAGGATGAACGATACGGCAACCCACCTCCACGACGCCTACTTCGACCGGCTGGGCGAACTCCTGCTCGACGAACTGCGCCGTTTCCCGCCGGGGCGCAACGAGCTGCAACTGATGCGTCGGCTGGAGGCCGAGGCGCTGCCCGGCTTCACCGGGCGCCCCGAGCCGGGCGACTCCCTGGCGCTGTTCCGTGCCCACTTCCTGCTCTTCCACGCCCTCTACCGGCTGCGCGAGCGGCTGGTGGCGAGTGGCGACGCGGGGCTGGAGATCCACTGCATGAACAGCCGCCTGCTGCCCCTCGGTGCGGGGGAGCAGGCGCTCGCCCACCACGACCCGTTGCGCGACTACTACCTCGACCTCAACCAACTGGCGGAGACCGACCGCGCCGGGGTGGAGGCGATGCTCCAGGGGTTCTGGCTCCGGCAGCGGGCCCGCGAGCGGCGCGGCGAGGCGCTGGCGGTGCTGGAGCTGGAGGAGCCGGTGCGTTTCGACGAGATCAAACGCCAATACCGCCGCCTCGCCGCCCGCCACCACCCCGACCGCGGCGGCGACAAGGCCCGCCTGCAGGCGATCAACGCCGCCATGTCGACTTTGCAGAAACTCTACACGCCCTGACAGGGAACGCGGAGGACGCAGAGGCGCAGAGACGCGGAGATAAAGAGGTGAAGGCCCCTTGGCGCAAGGTGCACCTCGACGCGAAAACGAGCCCCGCGAAACCGGTCTGTCTCTCTTTTCTCCGCGTCTCCGCGTCTCTGCGTCCTCCGCGTTGATCATCCCAAGCCGAACCGATGCGTGGAAGCTTTCGCGGCGAGTCACGGAAAGCGCGCCATGAATAACGGTTTGCATTACAATTCGGAGGGGAAACGCACACACTGGCCCGCACGAACTCCGGAGGCGCCATGAGCAATGAGAACAAGGAGCAGGCGGTCGATCTCGGCACGTTGATCCAAGTGGAGGTGGGGGGGCTCAACTCCCGCCTGCCGACCCACCTGATCGGCATCGAGCCGGGACGCTACTGGATCCTGCGTACCCCGGACAAGATCGTCCGCGGCGACTACCCGCTCTCCTCCGGCGATTTCGTGGTGCTGCGCTACCTGTGGGAGGGGACCGCCTACGCCTTCCGCGCCGAGATCCTTGCCTTCAACAACCACCCCGACCGGCTGATGTTCATCGCCGCCCCCAAGGAGGTGGCGGAGCTGAGCCTGCGCGCGATGGAGCGGCTCACCGCCCTGCTGCCGGCCCGGCTCGGCATCGCCGAGCGGCGACTCAACGGCGCGCTGGAGAACATCAGCAAGAGCGGCTGCCGCTTCGTCACCCGCAAGGAGCAACTGGAGGAGAGCGGTATCCAGCCGGAGAAGGGGACGGAGGTGGCCATCGAGTTCGCGGTCACCGGCCTGGAGGGGCTGCAGCAGATCCCCGGCACGGTATGCAACGTCGACCACCCCACCGACCGCTGGTACCTGGGGATCAAGTTCGCCCCCTTCACCCACGAAGAGCAGCACCGGGCGGTGGAGCGGGTATTAAGCTCACGCTGACACCGCGTCCTCCGCGGCTCGACGCCTCCGCCGTGCCGAAAAGACCCCGAACAGACCACCCTTCAACGCGATCCGGCCCTCTATAGGACGACGTGCCACCCCGGCGGAAGCCGGGGTATGGCGTTGGCGACGTGTGAACTACGTGCTGCGATCGATCGATAGCGCCGCGCCCCACTGTAGGAGCGGCCCCTAGGCCGCGATCACGACGGAGTGAGGCGCCTCGTTTTGGCAACCGGCAGGAACGGACACGACGCCATCGCGGCCTAGGAGCCTGTCGGACTATGGATGAATCGGCCGCGAAAGCGGGATGGCGGCCCCGCCCTTTTCCGAAAATCCTCGTCAAATAGCTCACTATTCTCCTCGAATTTTCGAAAAATTGGGGCCGCTCTCCTGCCCTCCCGCGACTCGATCCCCCATAGTCCGACAGGCTCCTAGGGGCCGCTCCTACATTCGAGGAGTGTCACAACAGCCAACTCAACCACAGCCATAGCATTCGCCTCGGGCTTGGCCGCGGGCGATGAGGTCATCACTTCTATGAGGCCCCTGAAAAATGCCGGGGAATAGGCTCGCGGCGGCCGGCCCTCGGTGATCCTGTGCGGCACGCTTCAATGAGGCCCCGGCAAAATGCCGGGGAATAGCGGGGCGGAAATCGACTCGTTCTCTACCTACTCGGGTAGGCTTCAATGAGGCCCCGGCAAAATGCCGGGGAATAGCTGGTAGGTGCGCTGACGGCGGAGTATGCCGCGCAATGCTTCAATGAGGCCCCGGCAAAATGCCGGGGAATAGAACATCAACGCCAAGCTGAGGCAACAGTGATGCGCGGGCTTCAATGAGGCCCCGGCAAAATGCCGGGGAATAGAAAACGTTACCCGTCCACGCGGTCGCCCGCGGGTGGGCTTCAATGAGGCCCCGGCAAAATGCCGGGGAATAGATACAGAGACTAGAACGCTCCGTAGACCTAGCCACTGAGCTTCAATGAGGCCCCGGCAAAATGCCGGGGAATAGTGCACGGCTACCTGACCTTCAGTTTGAACTCGGGCGCTTCAATGAGGCCCCGGCAAAATGCCGGGGAATAGCACCCCCTGGCGGCGCAGGGCGCGGTTGGTTATCGCGCTTCAATGAGGCCCCGGCAAAATGCCGGGGAATAGGGCAGACTGGACCACAAAGACCTCGCCGGCCGCGCGGCTTCAATGAGGCCCCGGCAAAATTCCGGGGAATAGCTAAACGATCCGTGGTTCCGCTGGACCGTGATCGAGCTTCAATGAGGCCCCGGCAAAATGCCGGGGAATAGCCCCACGAAAACAGGGAAGACCACCAGAACCCGAAGGCTTCAATGAGGCCCCGGCAAAATGCCGGGGAATAGGCGCCCAAGGCCGCCACCGTATCGGCCGCCAAACCGCTTCAATGAGGCCCCGGCAAAATGCCGGGGAATAGCTTTCAGGTCGAGCCAAATACTCACGCCGACCTGTACGAGCTTCAATGAGGCCCCGGCAAAATGCCGGGGAATAGTGCACTCTCCAGCCCCGTCCCAGATCGCCCGCAACAAGCTTCAATGAGGCCCCGGCAAAATGCCGGGGAATAGCAAATCTACCCTGCGAAAGCGCTCCTTGAAGCGTGCATGCTTCAATGAGGCCCCGGCAAAATGCCGGGGAATAGTCACCCACGACGGGGTTGCCTACTGCGTCCTCGTCGCTTCAATGAGGCCCCGGCAAAATGCCGGGGAATAGATCGTAATTATATGTAATATCGACTCTAGTGCATTTCCGCTTCAATGAGGCCCCGGCAAAATGCCGGGGAATAGACGTCCAAGTTCGCACTCTTCGGATTTAACTTCTAACAGCTTCAATGAGGCCCCGGCAAAATGCCGGGGAATAGCTTTAAATGGCTACTTAGATAGCTTTAGGGAATCGAGCTTCAATGAGGCCCCGGCAAAATGCCGGGGAATAGGACACCATGGCCGACTTCCTGGACAACGTTTCCGACGCGCTTCAATGAGGCCCCGGCAAAATGCCGGGGAATAGGCAATGGGCCGGACGACCACATACCGGAGTTCTGCGGCTTCAATGAGGCCCCGGCAAAATGCCGGGGAATAGCTCTACCACAGACTATGTGCTGGCGGCTGGGTGGGAGCCGCTTCAATGAGGCCCCGGCAAAATGCCGGGGAATAGACCGCCGTCGTGCTGGATGACGCCGACGTAAAAGACGCTTCAATGAGGCCCCGGCAAAATGCCGGGGAATAGCGCGGAACCGCCCTCGGTGATCGTACCGGAGTAGGCGTCGCTTCAATGAGGCCCCGGCAAAATGCCGGGGAATAGCGAAGTCGCCGAGCGATATGGTGCAGCCATGAAACTTGCTTCAATGAGGCCCCGGCAAAATGCCGGGGAATAGGCGCGCGGCGACCTCCAGGACATCGCAAACGTCAAGCTTCAATGAGGCCCCGGCAAAATGCCGGGGAATAGGGACGTACGAGACATGCTCGAATCGCTACTCAAATCGCTTCAATGAGGCCCCGGCAAAATGCCGGGGAATAGATAAAGCTTGCGGAACAGGAAGTTGAGCGTGCTAAGCTTCAATGAGGCCCCGGCAAAATGCCGGGGAATAGCCCCGATGGGCGTCATATCCTCGGCGCCACCAAGGGCTTCAATGAGGCCCCGGCAAAATGCCGGGGAATAGGATCACCTACGGCAGTATAAGCAATTCTACGCCCCAGGCTTCAATGAGGCCCCGGCAAAATGCCGGGGAATAGGGACCCTTTTGAAGCCCTTGCGGGGCAAGGGTTTCAGGGCCATTTTGCGAGCGGTCCCTGTCGGCGAAAAAGTTATCCACAGAAAACGCCCCTTCCAACCGTTTGGCAACAACCGTTTTCGTCTTTATTTTCAAAGAGCTGGCGTTTTGCGAGCGGTCCCCCCGGGATGGCGTCATCACTGGACCGCTCGCAAACGGGCGGCGGATCGGGCCGCCGTCCGGAGAGGAAGGCGGCAGGCGCCCTCCGCCCATGCCCGCTCCGGGTCGATGCCGGAGCGTGGGATTCATGGTGAAGGAATCTGGGGTGGACGGCAAGCCCACCACACTCTCCATACGGGAATCGATCTTGGGCACGGGATTCGGCGCCCGAATTACGTGTTGCGATCGACCGATAGCGCCGCTATTCGCTGTAGGAGCGGCTCCTAGGCCGCGACGGCGCCACGTCCGTTCCTACCGCTTGCCAAATCGAGGTGCCTCACTCCGTCGTGATCGCGGCCTAGGAGCCTGTCGGACTATGGGGGATCGAGTCGCGGGAGTGGGAGGGCGGCCCCAATTTTTCGAAAATTCGAGGAGAATAGTGAGCTATTTGACGAGGATTTTCGGAAAAGT